>CAIPBW010000151.1 GCA_903863395.1 uncultured beta proteobacterium | reverse complement strand
CGTTTTGACCGGCGAGATTGAGGCCCGAAAGCCCGACAACCTGGCGCCGCTGGACGAGGTGCACGTTCCCAAGGAAGTGCTGCCCATGGTGGTTTCGCTCAACGGCTTGCTGCGGCGCATGTCCGACAGCCTCGAAGGCGAACGCCGCTTCACGGCCAATGCCGCGCACGAGTTGCGCACGCCGCTGGCCGCCATTCAGGCCCAGGTGTATGCGGTGCGCTCGGCCGAGAGCGAGGCCGAACGTTCGCGTGCGTTGGATCACCTGCAGCGCGGCGTTGAGCGCAGCATCCGGTTGATGGAGCAGTTGCTCAGTCTGGCGCGGCTCGACCCGCACCAGTCACTGCCAAACCCTACGCGCTTTGATATGGGCGAGGTGGTGCAAAACGTCTGCGCCGATCTGGCGCCCAAGGCGCTGCAGCGCGACCAGACCCTGGACCTTTCGGTGCAGCCCGAACTGCCGCTGCTCAGCGGCAACGCCGACATGGTGTCGATGCTGGTGTCCAACCTGGTCGATAACGCCATGCGCTACACGCAGAGCGGCGGCAGCATCTTTGTGCAGGTGGCGCAACAGGGCCAGTCGCTTGCCGTGATCGTTACCGACGATGGCCCGGGCATTCCCGAAGCCCAGCGTGAGCGCGTGTTCGAGCGCTTCTTCCGGCTGGCCCACCAGGAGCAGTCCGGCACCGGCCTGGGCCTGTCCATCTGCCAGCGCATCGCCGAACTGCACAACGCCAGCGTGCGCCTGGGCGACGCCCCGCTAGGCCAAGGCACAACCGCGCGCGTGGAGTTTCCCCTGCCGCCGGTGTGAATCGGCAGGCAAAAACGGACTCACGCGTGCCAACGATCAATCCCGCCGCAAATCGCGGGTAAACGGAAACTCCTTGCTGCCGGCAACGTTGATGGTGGCCGGGGGGATGTGCATCACGCCGGGGGTGTGGCCGGTGGAGGTGAAGCGGGTCAGGCGGCGGCTTTCGGCTTCGTAGGAGTTGACCGGGAAGCTGTCGTAGCTCAGGCCGCCGGGGTGCGCCACGTGGTACTGGCAGCCGCCCAGCGAGCGCTTCATCCAGGTGTCCACAATGTCAAAGGTCAGCGGGGCGTGCACGCCAATGGTGGGGTGGAGGCTGCTGGGTGGGTTCCAGGCTTTGTAGCGCACGCCAGCAACAAACTCGCCCACGGTGCCGGTGCTTTGCAGCGGCAGCGCGCGGCCATTGCAGGTGATCACGTAGCGGCTCTCGTTGAGGCCCTTGACGTGCACCTCCATGCGCTCCAGCGACGAGTCCACATAGCGCGCCGTGCCACCGGCCGTGCCTTCTTCGCCCATCACGTGCCAGGGCTCCAGCGCGCAGCGCAGCGTAAGCTCAATGCCGGCCGACTGGACCGCGCCCACCAGCGGGAAGCGGAACTCCACGTGCGGCGCAAACCAGCTCGGGTCAAACGGGTAACCGGCGGCGCGCATATCGGCCACCACGTCGTCAAAATCCATCTTGATGAAAGTCGGCAGCATGAAGCGGTCATGCAACTCGGTGCCCCAGCGCGTGAGCGGTGCCTGGTAGGGCTTCTTCCAGAAGCGTGCCACCAGCGCGCGCAGCAGCAACTGCTGCACGATGCTCATGCGCGGGTGCGGCGGCATCTCGAAGGCGCGCAACTCCAGCAGGCCCAGGCGGCCCGTGGCCGAGTCGGGCGAGTACATCTTGTCGATCGAAAACTCACTGCGGTGGGTATTGCCGGTGGCGTCGATCAGGATGTTGCGCAGTGTGCGGTCCACCAGCCACGGTGGCATGAAGCTGTTGCCCCCCGAGGGGGCCCTCCCGGCCAGAGGCGGCCCGTCGCCGGTCGCGCCATAGAGTTCCCGGTATTTGTAGATCTGCTCGATGGCAATTTCCAGCTCGTACAACTGGTCGTTGCGCGCTTCGTCCACACGCGGAGCCTGGCTGGTGGGGCCGACAAACATGCCCGAGAACAGGTAGCTCAGACTCGGGTGGTTGTGCCAATACAGCAGCAGGCTGGCCAGCAGTTCGGGCCGACGCAGGAACGGGCTGTCGGCGGGCGTGGCTCCGCCCATCACAAAGTGGTTGCCGCCGCCGGTGCCGGTGTGGCGTCCGTCGGTCATGAACTTCTCGGCCGACAGGCGCGACTCAAACGCCGCGTTGTACAAGAACTCGGTGTTGGCGACCAGTTCTTTCCAGTTGTTCACCGGGTGGATGTTGACTTCGATCACGCCCGGGTCAGGCGTGACCTGCAGCAGCTTGAGGCGCGGGTCGCGCGGGGGCGGGTAGCCTTCGATCAGCAGCTTGACGCCCACCGACTTGGCCGTGGCCTCAATGGCGCTGAGCAGGTCGAGATAGTCTTCCAGGCGCTCCAGCGGCGGCATGAACACATACAGCACACCCGACTTAACGCCTACGGCTTCGGCCTTGGGGCCGCTGGCGCGGCGCGGGTCGCGCACTTCCACGCACAAGGCGGTGCGGGTGATCCAGTAGGCAGACTGGCTGCGTTGCGGCACGCTGTCGATCGTGGCGGCGCTTTTTGTTGCGGCGCTGGTGCTCTGGAATTTGCGCACCGCTTCGCCCGCAGTGGCGGCACCCGCCAGATACGGCAAGCCCGAGGGCGTGGCCCTACCTGAGGAAGCAGCCGCGCCGGATGCGGCACTACCTGGCGCACCTGCGCCATAGCGCGCCGCCAGTGCGCCGTGGGCGGGCAGGGCGCCACGCTCTTCGGTGGGGTCGCGCTCGACCATGTAGGGGAAGTCGCTCTTGCTGACCCAGGGCAGCGAGTCCAGCGGCAGGCGCAAGCCCATGGGCGAGTCGCCGGGCATCAGGTACATGCGCTCGTCGCGGAAGAACCAGGGGCCGGTGGTCCAGCGCGTGTTGCTGGCGGCCAGTGGGTCGGTGCTGCGGATTGGCAGCACGAAGCCCACCGGCGTGTCGAGCTTGTTTTCAAACACGCGGCGCAGGCGGGCGCGCTCCATCTCGTCGTCGAGTTTGGAGTTGAACGGGTCCACATTGACCGGCAGGCGGCGCTCGCGCCACAGGTAGTACCAGCTATCTTCATAGCCGGTTTGGATGTATTGGTCGGTCAGGCCCAGACGCTTGGCCAGTGCGTGCGTAAAGCGGCGCGCGTCTTCGCTGGTGTAGTGGGTGGGCTCGCGCTCGTCGGTAAACAGGCTGGGGTCAGACCATACCGGTTGCCCATCGGCACGCCAGTAGATGTTGAGCGCCCAGCGCGGAAGCTGCTCGCCGGGGTACCACTTGCCCTGGCCAAAGTGCAGAAAGCCGCCCTGGCCGTACTCGGCACGCAGTTTGTGCACCAGCGCCGTTGCAAAGCCGCGCTTGGTCGGGCCCAGCGCGTCGGTGTTCCACTCGGGTGCGTCGCGGTCGCTCACGGCCACAAAGGTTGGCTCGCCGCCCATGGTCAGGCGCACGTCGCCTTGCACCAGTTCCCGGTCCACGGCAGCGCCCAGGGTCATGACCTCGGCCCATTGTTCTTCGGTATAGGGCTTGGTCACGCGCGGCGACTCGTAGATGCGCGTCACCGCCATGTGGTGGCTGAATTCCACTTCGGCTTCGTCCACCGCGCCTTCAATCGGCGCTGCACCCGAGGGCTGCGGCGTGCACGCCAGCGGGATGTGGCCTTCACCGGCGAGCAGGCCCGAGGTGGCGTCCAGCCCGATCCAGCCCGCGCCGGGCAGGTAGACCTCGCACCAGGCGTGCAGGTCGGTGAAATCGACTTCGGTGCCGCTGGGG
This sequence comes from uncultured beta proteobacterium, assembly GCA_903863395.1. GTDB lineage: Bacteria > Pseudomonadota > Gammaproteobacteria > Burkholderiales > Burkholderiaceae_C > Allorhodoferax. The sequence continues at coordinate 845 of CAIPBW010000151.1, read as the reverse complement.
CCGTCGAGCGACTTCACGTCGGGTTTGAGCTGAATCAGGTAGCCCGACACAAAGCGCGCCGCCAGCCCGCAGTGGCGCAGCAACTGCACCAGCAGCCAGCCCGAGTCGCGGCACGAGCCGGACTTGAGCGTTAGCGTTTCTTCGGGCGTCTGCACGCCCGGCTCCATGCGGATCAGGTACTTGATGTCCTGGTGCAGCAGTTGGTTGATGTCCACCAGAAAGTCGATGGTGCGACGCTTGGTGTAGTCAATCTTGGCCAGGTACTCGCTCAACAGCGGCGTGCGCTCGTCCGCCAACAGATAGGGCAGCAGTTCTTCCTGCAGCATCGGCGCGTACTTGAACGGAAACTCTTCGGCGCTGGGCTCCAGGAAGAAGTCGAACGGGTTGTACACCGCCATCTCGACCACCACATCCACCGTGACCTTGAACTCGCGCGTCTTGTTGGGAAACACCAGCCGCGCCTGGTAGTTGGCAAAGGGGTCTTGCTGCCAGTTGAGAAAGTGGCCCTCGGACGGCTCGACCTTGAGCGAGTACGACACGATGCGGCTGCGGCAATGCGGTGCCGGACGTAGCCGCACCACTTGGGGTCCGAGGTTGACCAGGCGGTCGTAATGGTAATGGGTGACGTGGTTGAGCGCTGCGTGGATGGACATGGGTGCTGCTTCGGTCTAGTTTGATCCGGTACGAAAGGCAATGAAACGGGCTGGAACGTGGGTCGATGGTATCAACATCCTGTTAAGCAAGTCCCGAGCCATGTGTGCCAAGGCAGTAGCATTGGCGCGTGAACCACTTGCTCGCCCCTGCCGCCCGGCCTGCCCAGGCCCTGTTTGCCGCCCTGCTGGGCG
>CAIPBW010000150.1 GCA_903863395.1 uncultured beta proteobacterium | reverse complement strand
CTGGCGTCGATGTCGGCGTTTGACATTGCCAAGCTGGTGCCCGAGTTCTCGATCTTCACCGCCGGATACATCATCCGCGACCCGGCGCACCAGCAAAAAGTGTTCGCCGGAGCCATCGGGGCGGAAGTGTTCAAGACCGTGGCCGACAAGATGGGCGTGACCGTGCTGTCCACCTGCTACCTGGGCACGCGCCAGGTCAATCTGCGCGAGGCGCGCAACGTCAAGACCCCGGCCGACCTCAAGGGCATCAAGCTGCGCATGCCCGGCACCAAGGAGTGGTTGTTCCTGGGCAACGCGCTCGGTGCCACAGCCACGCCGCTGGCCTTTGGCGAGGTCTATCTGGGCCTCAAGACCGGCACCATCGACGGCCAGGACAATCCCCTGCCTACCCTGCGCGCGGCCAAGTTCTACGAGGTCACCAAGCAAATCGTGCTGACCAGCCACCTGGTGGACAGCCTGTTCATCGCCATCGCCAACAAGACCTGGCAGGCGCTTGGTCCGGCGCAGCGGCAAAAGGTCAGCGCGGCAGCGCAGGCCGCAGCGGTTTTCAACAACGACAACCGCATCAAGGAAGAGTCGCAACTGGTCGAGTTCTTCAAGAAAGAGGGCTTGAGCGTCACCACGCCCGACTTGGACGCCTTCCACAAGGCAGTGCAGGCCACCTACAAGAATTCGGAATACGCCGGACTCTGGCCTGCCGGTCTGCTTGAGCGCATCAACGCCACCCGCTGACCATGGCGCGTTGGCTTCAAGCGGCAGCCAACCTGATCGGGGGCGTTTTGTTCCTGGCGCTGTTTGTGGTTTTCATTGTCCAGATCACAGCGCGGTTTGGCTTTGGCACGCCCCTGCCCTGGACCGACGAGGCCGCCGTCATCCTCTACCTCTGGGTGATTCTGTGGGCTGCCGCAGCCCTCGTGCCCGAGCGCGAGCACGTGGCGTTTGATCTGGTGTGGAACAGCGTCGGCCAAGGCACGCGCCAGGTGATGCGCATTGCAGGCCATCTGCTCATCGGTGGCTTGGCACTGGCGGCGCTGCCCGCGAGTTGGGACTACGTGCACTTCATGCAGCGCGAGACTTCGCCGGTGCTGGGCATCCCGCTGATGTGGGTGTACCTGCCGTTTGTGCTGCTGCTGGCTGCACTGGTGCTGCGCAGCGTCTGGGCGATCTGGAACACGCTGCGCGGCGCGGGCCTTGACGCCGAACTGCGGCTCTGACATGGGCAGCGCTCTGATCGTTCTGGTGTGTGTCCTGGTGGCGGGCATGCTGCTGCGCATGCCAATTGGTTTTTCGATGCTGGCCTCGGGCGTGGGCTACCTGCTGGTCAAGCGCCAGGACTTGGGGCTGGTGGCCGAGCAGGTGTGCAATGGCCTCTACAACAGCTACGTGCTGCTGGCTGTGCCGCTGTTCGTGTTTGCCGCCAACATCATGAACGCCGGTACCGTCAGCGAGCGCCTGTTCGACTTTTGCCGCATTCTGGTCGGGCGCATGCGCGGCGGGCTGGCGCAGGTGGACATTCTGGTGAGCGTGATTTTTTCGGGCATGAGCGGCAGCGCCATTGCCGACGCCGCCGGGCCCGGCCTGGTGACGATTCGCCAGATGCTCAAGAAACCCGAATACACGCCCGGCTTTGCCGGTGCGGTGGTGGTGGCCAGCGCCACGCTGGGGCCAATCATTCCGCCAAGCATTCCGATGGTGATTTACGCGCTGGTCTCGGGCGCGTCGGTCGGCGCGCTGTTTTTGGGCGGCGTGGTGCCGGGCTTTCTGATGGCCGCGCTGATGATGCTGGTGGTGCACCTGATTGCCGTCAAGCGCGACATGCCGCGCGACGACCCGGTGCCGCGTGACCAATGG
>CAIPBW010000149.1 GCA_903863395.1 uncultured beta proteobacterium | reverse complement strand
CCCCCCCGTCATCGCGAGGCCGTCAGGCCGTGGCGATCCATGACGTCATGCCTGCATGGATTGCCACGCTTCGCTCGCAATGACAACCTTTCACCCTCTCCATGAACCGCAGTTACGTCACTGCGAGGAGCGACGCGACGCGGCAGTCCATGTCCGAAGGTATTCCTGCATGGATCGCCACGGCCTTCGGCCTCGCGATGACGCAATGGCGCGGGAGACTTCTAAAAGCCTAGCGACTCGACCACCGCCACCAAATCGGCAAAGCTCGCAGATTCGAGCTTGGCGGCTAGTGCGACCTTGTCGAGGCCGTCGCAGGTGAATTTGGTCAGCGTCACCTCAAACGGCAACTCGGCGATTTCCAGGGGCGACATGAAGCCGATGTGGCAAATGTGCGCAAGGCATTGGCGCTCGGGTTCGGTCAGCTCCAGGCCGTGCGCCTTGAGGATTTCCAGGTAGCGCTCGGCGGTGCGGTTGAGCTTGCCGCTGATCTCCAGCGTGTTCTTTTGCCCTTCTGCCAGGATAGCCAGCGGCGGGCCAAAGAACACGTTGGTCTTGCCGACCAAGCGTGTCCTCTCCGACGCGTTCAGGGCCGGGGCAACCCAGCGCGGGTCGCCGCGCTCGGGTGCAGGCTCTGACTGCGGTGCGTCGCCTTGCGGCAGATCACCCATGTCAGTGGGCTACCGCATGCTCAAGTTCATGCTTGGCGTCTTTCATGCCCTTGGGCAATTGCGGCGGCGACTCCGGTGCGATCTGGATAAAGCCGCGGTTGCGCGCTCCGTCTTGCACGTTATGCGGGTTATGGCATTCGGTGCAGGTAAACCAGCGCTTCTTGCCGGTGCTGACCCATTCACCAATGCGCTTGCCGTGGATACCGTCGCGCCAGTCGCGCAGCTTGTCGCCGTGACACTTGCCGCACAGCAACTGGGGCTGGTCGATGCTCACCGGGTCGCCAAAATTGTCCACCAGCTTGTTGCGCTGGTTGGTGTGGTGGCAATCCAGGCACCAGATGCGCTCGCGGCCATGCTGCAGGTTCTTGAGCTCGGGCACCAAGCCTTCCATGGTGGGGATTGGCACCGGCTTCTTGGTCTTGGGCAGCGTCGGCGGAACCAGGCCGTTGTGGCAGGCCACTCCGCACAGCGGCAGGATGGCGAGCTTTTCGGAGCGTGGCTTGACCACCGCATTGCCCTTGGGAATGTGGCCCAAGAGCGGCATGTCGCCCATGGATACGGTGCCATCAAACGGGTCGCCCCACCAGAGCACGGCACCGGTTTTGGACGAACACTTCACGTTGGGCCAACCGGGCTTGAGGTCGCGCTTGGTCACTTCGGAGGCGCCTTTGCGGCTTTCAAAGCAAATGATGTCGGGCGGTTGCGCGGGCGCGCTTGCGGCGTCTGCCGGTGCCGGTGCGGCTGCGGGCTCTTGGGCAAACACAGCAGGCAGGACGCTGCACAAGAGGGTGAGAAGCATGGCGCTGAGTGTAAGTTTTTTCATGGTGCTTACCTCACTGTGACGCGCCGGCTGCGGCGCTGCCAGGCATCTTGATATCGCCCACCAGAATGCCGATGGCACCCTTGAGCAACACGGTCAGGATCAGGAAGCCAATGGCCCAGTTGCCCAGGCTCATCACCACTTCGATGATGGTCGGGTAGTACTCGGTGACTTCACCAATCGGCGTGGGGATGAAGCCGGGGACGATCAGCCCCATGCCCTTCTCAATCCAGATACCGGCAAACGCCAGCACGCAGGCAATCGGCAGCAGCTTGTAGTTGCTGCGCACGCTGGGAATCAGGAACATCACAAAGGCAACCAGCATGAAGACCAGCGAGCTCCAGAACCAGGGTACGAGGCTGGTCAGACCGTTGAGCCCAAACATCAGGTAGTACAGGCCGTTGGCGTGCTCGGTGCGCGCATAGAGCTCGACCACGATTTCCGACATCGTGAGAAACAGCGCCAGACCCAGGCACCAGGTCACGATGGTGGCCAGCAGGTTGATGGCTGAATCCTGAATCCACATCTTGGTGTTGTTGCGGATGACCATGAAGGCCAGGATGATGAGGCACGGACCGGCCGCAAACGCGGTGGCGATGAAGCGGATGGGCATCATGCTGTGGTGCCACATCGGGCGCGACGGCATGGTCGAGATCAGGAACGCCGTCACGGTGTGGATGCTCAGTGCCCAGACGATCGAGATGTACACCAGCGGCATGAAGTAGCTGTTGTTGACCTTGGTGCCGCTGTACTTGGTGTACAGGTAGTAAAACCCGCAAATGAAGTTGAGCACCAGGTAGCCGGTGAGCGCCAGCACGTCCCACGCCAGCATTGAGCCGGGCAGGTTGAAGATGCCGATCAGGGGCACCATGTGCCACAGCCGGTCGGGTCGGCCCATGTGGGCAAACACGAACAGCATGACCATGATGACCGCCGAGATTGCCAGCATTTCGCCCAGCACCGTCACTTCATGCATCGCCTTGTGGTGGTACACGTAGGCCGGAAAAACGATGGTCACCGCCCCGGCTGCCACCCCCACCAGAAAGACCAGGTTGGCGAAGTACAGACCGTCGTGAATCTGGCTGGTCATTCCGGTGACGATCAGCCCCTCGGTGTTTTGCAGGTAGAAGGCATACAACGCGCCCATTGCGAGCAGGCCCAGAAAGCCGATCCAGGTGTAGAACTTGGTGCCGCCCTTGATGACGTAGCGGGCGTAGTCGGCGCTGAAATTGATGATTTTTTCCACAATCCGACTCCTTAATCGTAGAAGTAAAAGAATTTCGGAAAGGTGTTGAGCTCAGCCTTGAGGCGGAACACGTTCTTGCGGGCAAGAATCAGGCTCACTTCGCTCTGCGGGTCCAGCAGATTGCCGAACTTGCGCGCACCCACCGGGCAGACTTCGACGCAGGCCGGGTAGCGGCCCTGGCGCGTGCGCTGCAGGCACCAGTGGCACTTTTCCACCACGCCGCGCATGCGTGGGCGGTTGCCCAGGTAGTGCGTGACCGGGTTCATCTCTTCCTTGGGCAGGATCGGGGTAGTCAGGTTGATGCGGCGCGCCCAGTAGGGGCAGGCACCCATGCACATGCGGCAGCCAATGCACCAGTTGTAGTCAATCACCACCGGGCCATCGGCCTCGCGGTAGGTGGTACGCACCGGGCACACCTTGACGCAGGGCGGCTTTTCGCACTGCATGCAGGCAATGGGCATGTAGGTGGAGTCTTTTTCAGGGACGGCTTCGGGCTCGTAGTGGTATTGCCCTTCGAGCACCTGACCGGCCGGGGCGTAGGCGTTGCCCCCGACCTGAATGCCCAGCCCTTCGGGGTAGCCGTGCTCCATCTTGTCGGGCGAAAACTCGCCGCGCTCCATCTTGAGCACTTGAATCCATTCAATGCGCTGGCCGGGTTCTTCGCCGCGCGACTGGTTGTTTTCGGCCACGCAAGCCTTGACGCAGCGCCTGCAACCAATGCACTTGCGGATATTGAGCGCGTAGCCCATCAAGACGCCGGGCAAGGCTGGTGTGGTGTCCACCGTGACCTGTTTGCCGTACTGGGCGGAGTAGCGCCGCTCCAGCCGGTCACGCGACTCGGCTTTTTCTTCGTCTGTCATCAGCCGGTAGTTTTTCTGGAAATGCTCTGCCCATTCGGTGGTGGCCTTGGGCTCGTCGGTCTGGGTCATCAGGGCGGCAGCACCCATCAGCGAAGACGCACTGAGCATGCCCCCTGCCGCCAGAAAATTGCGGCGCGAGTTGGTAGGAAGTGCGACCGTAGCCACTGGTGGCTCGGGGCACGCCGAGCAGGGAGGCGTTGCCTCGGGGCTGGAATCGGGAGTTGGACCTTTGTTCGAAATCACATGCGTTCTCCATTAACGTGGCCCAAATGTTAGGACGTCGCATCAAAGACGAGATGACTTGAATCAAATATCCAAGAGAACCACGCCGCTAACGAGGGCGATGTGGGCCATCAGGGCCCGAAGCTTACGCCGAGCTTGCGCTTTGTGTGGTGTACAGCACAACAACGCAGCAGCGCCAGCGTTGGCGCAATGCGATCACAGCGGGAGTTTTCAGGCCGGTGTGCGTGCGCTGTAGCGCAACAACGTGGCCACGAGGTGGTCAATCTCGAAGGGTTTGCCCACGTGGTCGTTCATGCCGGCGGCCAGGCAGGCCTGGCGGTCTGAGGCCATGGCGTTGGCGGTCATGGCCACAATCGGCAGGTCCATCAAGCCCAACTCCTGGCGGATCGCCTTGGTAGCCGCGTAGCCGTCCATCACCGGCATTTGCACGTCCATCAGCACCACGTCAAAGGGCGTCTTGGCGTTGGCCACTTCGTCCACGCCCTTCTGGCCGTTGTCGGCCAGCGTGATGAGCGCGCCTTCCTGCGACAGCAGACCCTTGGCCACCAACTGGTTGATCTTGTTGTCTTCCACCACCAGCAAGCGCAAGCCGGTGAGGCGCTTGGGCTTGTTGGCCACCTTGGGCGCTGCCGGGTTGCCACCATCGGCGGCGGTAGCGTTGGCGGCCTTGGCCTCGACCACGGCGTCGAGCAGCATCGACGCGGTAATCGGCTTAACCAGAAAGCCGTTGAGGATGGCCTGCTCGTGCGCGCTGCGCTGCACCGCCATTTCGCGGCCATACGAGCTCACCATCATCACCATGGCACTGGTGCCCACCAGAGCGCGCACGCGCTGGCTGGTCTGCCAGCCGTCCATCTCGGGCATTTTCCAGTCCACAAAAATCGCCTCGTAGGGCTTGCCTTCGGAGAGCGCCTTTTCCACCATGGCAATGCCCTGGGGGCCGCTGGCGGCGGAATCGGTCGGCCAGCCCAGCGAGTTCGTCATCTCGGCGGTAAGCTCGCGCGCTACGTCGTTGTCGTCCACCACCAGGGTGCGCAGCGCCGCCACCGGGTGCGCTGCGCCATCGCCTTCGGGCAGTTCAATATTGCGCGCCAGACGCACCTGGAACGAAAACGTGCTGCCCGTGCCCAGGACGCTCTCCAGATGGAGTTGCCCGTCCATCAACGCCACCAGGCGCTGGCAGATAGCCAGACCCAATCCGGTGCCGCCAAAGCGCCGCGTAGTGGACGATTCGGCCTGCGAAAAGCCGCTGAAGATGCGATCCAGATTCTCGGGCGCAATGCCAATGCCGGTGTCGCGCACGGCAAACTCCAGCAGCACGTCCTGCGCTGACTGCTCCAGCGCGCGCAAGCGCACCACCACTTCGCCCTGGCTGGTGAACTTGATGGCGTTGCCCGCCAGGTTGATCAGCACCTGCAGCAGCCGCATGTCGTCGCCGACGAGCCTGCGCGGCACCTGCGGATCGATGTCAAACAACACGTCGATGCCCTTGCTGCCCACATTGGCCGAGAGAATCACCGAGAGGTCGCGCAGCATGCGATCCAGCCGGAACGGGCGCGGGTCGAGCGTCATCTTGCCGGCTTCAACTTTGGAGAAATCCAGAATATCGTTGAGCAGGCCCAAGAGCGAGCGCGCCGCGCCCTCGGTCTTGGTGATGTAGCTCAGCTGCTGCGAGTTCAGGTCGGTGGACTGCAGCATTTGCAGCATGCCCAGAATGGCGTTCATGGGCGTGCGCAGCTCGTGACTCATATTGGCCAGGAATTGGCCCTTGGCGACGCTGGCCTGCTCGGCGTTGTCGCGCGCAACTTCGAGCGACTGCTCGATCATCTTGCGATCGGTGATGTCGGTGCGGATGGCAATGTAGTGGTCGGGCAGGCCGCTGCCGCCCATCAGCGGCACGATGGTGGCATTCACCCAGTAAACGTCGCCCGACTTCTTGCGGTTGCAGACCTCGCCGTGCCAGACCTGGCCCTGGGTGATGGCCTGCCACATGTCTTCAAAGAAGGCCGATGGGTGCACGCCGGAGTTGACGATGTTGTGCTTGTGCCCGAGCAGTTCGTCGCGCCGGAAGCCGCTGATCTGGCAAAACCGGTCATTGGCGTAGGTGATGACGCCCTGGGGGTCGGTGATGCTGACGATGGCGTGCTGGTCGAGCGCAAACTTCTGGTCGTCCAGCGCGCGGCGCGTGGACTCGCGCTCCTGCACCAGCAGTGCGGTTTGGTTGAACATGTCCACCACGCGCCGGATTTCCGAGGGCGCATCGCGCGCCACCAGACTGACCGCATCGGGCGTACCCCTGCCCAGCGCCTCCACCAAGTTGCGTAGTTGCTCCAGGCTGCCCAGCCAGCGCGCCAGTGGATAGCGGATCAGCAGCAAGCCCGCAATCAGGCTAACCAGCCCCAGCACCAGCGCAACCACGGTTACATACCAGAGGTCACCAGCGACGTGCGGCACGTCAAAATGCAGACGCAGCACGCCATAGTCCTTGCCGCCCACGGTGATATTGCGATTAACCTCGTAGAGCGCCTGCTCCACCACGCGCTCAAGCCAGGCCGGTGCCTGATAAATCACCTCGTCGGGATTGCTTGCCTGAATCTTGGCACCAGTGGCATCGATGAACGTGGCAGTGGCAAAGGTCGGGCCGATCACGGCTTTTTCCAGCGTCTTGCGCACCGTGTCGTAGTCGCCAATCACCACGCTGTCCTGCAGCGCCTGTGCCACCACCTCGACCAGCATGATCGACGCCTGCTGCGTCTCTTCCACTTGCTGCTTGTACTGGTAGCTCAGAAACAGGCCCAGCCCAATGCCAACAAACAGCACCAGCGTGATGGTGTAGAGCACGAACACCCGGTCAGTCAGCGCGTCGGGCAGCAGTCGCGCAAGCAGGCCGGGGCGTTTGTTCATGTAGGTGGGACCAGGTTTGGTAGTGGTGGTGCTTTAGCGCAAATTGGCCGGAGCACTCTGGTAGAAGTTGCGGTACGCGCCGTATTCAGAGCCATTGGAGGCAATGAACACGGTGTTGGCCGGCAACTTCACCAGTTCGGCCGCCTTGGTCAGAATGCTCTGGCCCTGCGGGTCCCGGGCCATGTCGATAAACGCCTTGGCCACGGCTTGTGCGTCTTTGTCGGGCACCTTCCTGGAAACCATCAGCGCCAGATCGTGCAAGGGCTCGGACTGCCACAGCACCCGCAATTGCTTGTCTTCGCGCTTGGACCAGCCATCGGTGAGTTGCGAATTGGCCCCCACCGCCTTGACCTTGCCGCTGGCCAACTGGGCAAAAGCGCCGTCCATGTTGCCGCCAAACACCACCTGCACCGGAATGTTGCGGTTGAGCAGTTGCGCGTAGGAGAACTTGTACGCCACCAGCGCCTCGGGCCCGGGAAAGCCCACCGGCAGGTTGGCCAGTTGCTCCAGCTTTTGGTAGGGGGAGTCGGCCAGCACCACGATCTGACTGTAGATCGGCGGCGTCTGGCGTCGGCCCATGACGCGCCAGCCCAGGTGGTCGCGCTCGGGGCTGAACAGGTGGTTGGAAAAAACAAACTCCACTTCATTCGCCAGCACATAGGCCGTGGTATCGGCCGAGGTGCGCCCGATCTTGAGCTGCAGTTTGACGCCGCTCTTGGACGACACGTATTCCATGATCGGGTTCCAGTAGCTGGCCGTGAGCTCAATACCGTACTGGTTGACTGGCGAAAAACGGTACACGCCGGCTTCCTGCGCGCCGCAAAATTGTGCGCCCGCCAGGCCAGCAAAGGCCACCAAACCCGTGCACAGCAGGTGACGCCTATGCATCTGCTTCATTCATGTTGCTCCAAAAATAGTTGTCAATCACAAAGGCTGCATTCTTACCGATTTTTTGCTCACCCGGGCGCTGCGGCTTTCCAGGCGCGGCACAGTGTGGCAGCGTTTGCAAAATCGAGCGCCGCCATGGCCTGGTCGAGCAAGTCAAGGTCTGGCCCCAGCGCTGCACCGTGGCGATGGCGCAAGTCTTCATACATCTGCAGCGCCTCCATGTCCGATTGCTCCAGCAGGGCGCACAAGGCCGCCAGGTCACGCTCCAGCACCGACGTGTCGGCACCTGCCTGGCTGGGTGCCGGTGCCGGGGCAGACGCCACCAAAGCATACTGCTGCAGCGCCTGCGCCAGCGACTGCGCGCTGGCGTCCACTGCGCTTTGCAGTGCTTCGACCAGATCGTCGGATTCCTCTGCGCGCACGCCCTGCTTCAAGCGCCGCTCCAGATTGGTCGCCACCTGCGCCAGATGGTGCGCGCCCGCAGTAGCGGCCAGCCCCTTGAGGGTGTGCATCGCGCGAATGGCCTCGCTCACCTGACCCGCACCCAGGTGCGCCATGAGTTGCCGTGGCACCAAGAGCATGTCACGCGCGAAGGTGTTCAACACGTTGGAGAACAGCGCGATGTTGCCCCCCATGCGCTGCAGCGCGCCTTGGGTATCGATGTCGCCTTCGGGCAAGGCAGTGCCTTGCGCGGCGCTCGCTGGCACCTGCAGCGGTGCCGGGGCTGTGACCTCGCGCCCGCAGATGTGCAGCAGCAGCGTCACCAGATGGTCCAGGTCAAAGGGTTTGCCCACGTGGTCGTCCATGCCTGCGGCCAGGCAGGCAGCGCGGTCGGATGCCATGGCGTTGGCAGTCATGGCGACGATGGGCAGACCGCTCAAGCCCAGTTGCGTGCGGATGACACGCGTGGCCTCGTAACCGTCCATCACCGGCATCTGCAAGTCCATCAACACCGCGTCAAACTGCGGCCGGGTGCGCTGCAACACGCGTACACCGTGCTGGCCATCGTCGGCCAGGGTCACTGCGGCACCTTCTTGCTCGAGCAGGCCCTTGGCCACCAACTGGTTGATCTTGTTGTCTTCCACCACCAGCAAGCGCATGCCTGTGAGTCTTTGGGCACGCGCTGGCGCGTGCGTGGCCGAAGGGTCTTGCCCTGCCACCACTGCGGCCTGCGCCGTCTTGGCGTCGACCACCGCGTCAAACAGCATGGAGGCGGTGATGGGTTTAACCAGAAAGCCGTGGAGCAGGGCCTGCTCTTCGGCGCTGCGCATGGAAAGATTCTCACGACCATTGCCCGTGACCATCATCAGTAGTGGTGCGTTGGCCGCATCCTGCGTAATTGCGCTTACACGTTGAATGGCCTGCCAACCGTCCATCCCCGGCATCTGCCAGTCCATGAACACCGCGTGGTAGGGCCGGTCGGCCGCAAGTGCCTGTTGCACCCGCGCCAGCGCCTCTTCGCCACTGGCGGCCTGGTCCACCGGCCAGTCCAACGACTTGGCCATACGCACCAGCACGGCGCGCGCCACCGGGTTGTCGTCCACCACCAGGGTGCGCATGTTGTCGCCACGCAGCTCGGGAATATCGCGCAGCACCTGACCGGCGATTTCGGCCAACGGCATGCGGATCTGGAAATGGAAGGTGCTGCCCTGGCCAAGCGCACTTTGCACCTTCAACTCGCCGCCGAGCAGCGCCACCAGGCGGCTGGAAATGGCCAGCCCCAGACCGGTGCCGCCAAAGCGCCGCGTGGTGGAGGCTTCGGCCTGGGAGAAGCCGGAGAAGATCAGCTCCTGGTTTTCCGGCGCAATGCCAATGCCGCTGTCGCGCACGGAGAATTGCATCAAGACGTCTTGCGCGCTCTCCTGCAACACCTGCACCCGCAGCACCACCTCCCCTTGCGCGGTGAATTTGATGGCGTTGCCGCCCAGGTTGATGAGCACCTGCTGCAAGCGCAAATCGTCGCCCAGCAGGCACTTGGGAAGATTGGGGTCGATGTCAAACACGACTTCCACATCCTTGAGCCCCAGGTTGGCCGCCAGGATGACCGACAGGTCACGCAACACGCGGTCGATGCGAAACGGCCTGGGGTCGAGCGTCATCTTGCCCGCTTCGACCTTGGAGAAATCCAGAATGTCGTTGAGCAGGCCCAGGAGTGAGCGCGCCGCGCCTTCGGTCTTGAGGGTGTAGTCGAGTTGGCGCACATCCAGGTCGGTGTGCTGCATCAGCTTGAGCATGCCCAAAATGGCGTTCATGGGCGTACGGATTTCGTGGCTCATATTGGCCAGGAACCGGCTCTTGGCGGTGCTGGCTTCCTGCGCCTGGAGCAAGGCGACCTTGACCTGCTCTTCGGCGAGCTTGCGGTCATGAATGTCCTGCGACACACCGGCCATGCGTACCGCTTGGCCCTGCGCGTCGCGGTACACCTTGGCGCGCGAGCGAAACCAGCGGTAGCCTTGTGACTTGGTGCGCAGCAAGTGTTCTTCGTCGTACTCGCGAACCCCTGCCAGCGCATCCTGCGACGCGTTGTGGCACAGCTCCACATGGTCAGGGTGCAAGATGGAGTGAAAGCTCTGCAGCGTGGCGGGCAACTCCTGCGGCGTGTAGCCCATGAGCTTGTAGTAGTTGGGCGACCACCACTGCGCGTCCGAATGCACGTCCAACCAATCCCACAAGCCGTCGCTGCCACCTTCGACGGCCAGCGTCAGGCGGTCGGTCATTTCGGCCATGCGCAACTGATCGGCCTTGCTCTCGGTGATGTCGGTGCGGATCGAGACGTACTTTTCCACCATCCCGTCGTCGCCGACAAAGGGCGCAATCATGCTGTCCACCCAGTACAGCGTGCCGTCCTTGGCCCGGTTGCAGATGTCGCCGCGCCAGGACTTGCCCGCCGAAATGCTGGCCCACATCTGCCCCCAGAATTCCTTGGGGTGCACGCCCGAATTCACCATCGAATGGTTGCGACCCAGCAACTCCTCGCGCGCGTACCCGCTGATCTCGCAGAAGGCGTCGTTGACTTCCATGAGTCGCCCATCGCGCCCCGCCACCGAAACGATGGCGTGCACCTGCACCGTAGTCAGCAGCGCCTCGGACTCGCGCATGGCCGCTTCCAGGCGTTGTTGAATGTGTTTTTGGGGCGTGATGTCGGTGCCGATTTCCATGAACCCGGTGAGCACGCCACGCGCGTCGCGCGTGGGCTGGATTTCGGTATCCATCCAGTACTCGCGCCCGTCCTTGGCGCGGTTGAGAATTTCCACGCGGCATGGCTCACCGGTAGCCAGGGTGTGCCGCACCACCGCCAGTGCAGCCTGCTCGGGGTGGCCGCTGCCAAGCAGGTCTCCCGGCGTGCGCCCGCGCGCTTCGTCGAGGGTATAGCCGGTGATCTGGACAAAGCCCTCGTTGACCCAGGTGATGCGCATCTGCGGGTCGGTGATGGTGACGGCGTTGTTGGTGTGCTGCGCCACGCGCGCCAGCCGGTCGAGATCGGCCGTCATGCGCTGCGCCTGACGCTGCGCGCGCAGGCGGCCCACCGCCAGCAGCCACACCGCCAGGGTCACCAAAAAGCTGCCCAGAACGCCGCCCACGCCCACCAGCACCATGTTGGAGCGGTCAATGCTGGCGTCAAAAGCCGACGTGCTGCTCACCCGCAGTTGCAGCGTGCGCCCACCGATGTCGAGCGCGTTGGTACTTTCAAACAGGCGGCCTGAAAAATGGTCACTGGAAATCTGTCCCTGCACGCCATCGAGGTGGTGGTCCGAGTCAAAAATCAGATTGCTGGCCAGGGTGGCGTCGGACTCAAAGAGTTCAAAGTCGAGCAAGCCGTCGGCGGCGGCGGCCACGCCATGCATCATCGAAGTCGCGTGGATGGCGGCATAGAGCACGCCCACCAGCGCACTGCGGCGCTGCTCCAGATTTGCAACCGGGGCTTCGTGCCGGTACACCGGCAACAAATAGAGCAAGCCCGCGCCCTTGCGCTCGCCCTGCTCCAGCGTCACCCGCCCCGACAGTGTGGGCGCACCGCTGGCAATGGCACGCTCGATGGCCTCGCGGCGCACCGGGTCCTGCCCGAAGTCGTAGCCCAAGTCGGCGCGGTTGGTGGCAAGCGGCTCCACATAAGTCACCACCAGTACGTCGGCAGCGTCGCCGCCGCTGCGCACCCGAAAGTCACGCACACCGTCGGCGCGCTCCCGGGCCTCAAGGCGTGCAAGGTCGCTGCGCGCAGCGCGTTTGATGAAGCCAAAGCCGCTGACACCCGGATAGTCGGAATCCTCGACCATGGAATCAACGTATTCGCGAAAACCGTCCAAGCTGTAGCGCCCGTTGGCAGCATAGGCACCGCGCGCGCCGCGCAGCCCAAACAAGGTGAGATCAAAGCGCCGGACCAGCTCCGCGCGGATGCGTTCCAGGCCACGCTGGTACTTGGTGTTGGCAACGGCGTCGATGGCATTCTTTTGCCACAGCACCCCGGCTGCCGTCACGGCCAAGCCGACCACCTGCGCGGCAACGGTCATGCTCACCGCCGCCGAGAACCCAACCTGGGCCTGCGTGCTGCGCTCCTTGCCGAGCGGGTTGCGGCTCACCGCGACCATGCAGCGCCAGTACACGGCCGGTCCGGCAATTAGCAACAACAGCAGCACGTCGAGCAAGTTGGCAGCCAGCGGGGAGAACCCGGGGCCGATCACCGGCAACAGCGCCATGACCAACACCTCGCCCAGCGCGATGATGAGCAGGATTTCGCCCAAGAGGCGCACCGGGTTGGCGATAGACTTCATGCGGTCAAGAAGGGGAGTTAGTGACGCACGACGACGCCAGGGCGTCAGGATAGCAGGCTAGCCTGCCGATATCTGTAACAAATAGTCTGTCCGCAGGCTGGCGAAAACCTACACCACCCCTTGGGTGCGCAACAGCGCAATGCGCTGCGCGTCCAGCCCCAGTTCGGCCAGCACCGCGTCGGTATGCTCGCCCAGCACCGGCGGGGCCTGGTGCACCACCGGCGGAGTGTCTTGCAAGCGCAGCGGGCTGGCGACGGTGGTGATGCTGGCTATGCCACTCTGGCGGGCAGCAGCGGGGGTGAGGGATTGCTGCACCTTGAGCTGGCGCGCGTCCACCTGCGCATCGGCAAAAGCCTGGCCAATGTCGTTGATCGGGCCGCAGGGCACGGCCTTGTCTTCGAGCAGCGCAATCCACTGCGCCGTG
>CAIPBW010000148.1 GCA_903863395.1 uncultured beta proteobacterium | reverse complement strand
GTGCAGTTCTTCCCCGGCGACCGCACCCAAGTCCGCACCGCCACCGTCCACCACGCGCTTGCGCGCCTGGTGACGCTGCTGCAAAGCGAGGCAAATTAGTAGTGCCCCCACGCTCCGCCGCTTACGCGGGTCGCTGCCCCCCAAGGGGGCGCAATTCGCCTTGGGGCGGCCCGGCGGCGAATCATGTACCCCCACTCTCCGCCGCTTACGCGGGTCGCTGCCCCCCAAGGGGGCGCAATTCGCCTTGGGGCGGCCCGGCGGCGAATCATGCACCCCCACGCTCCTCCATCGCGAAGCCCGTACCCTTCGTCATCGCGAGGCCGTCAGGCCGTGGCGATCCATGACTTTGTGCCTGCATGGACTGCCGCGTCGCTGCGCTCCTCGCAGTGACGGCCCTTGGTCATCGCGAGCGAAGCGCGGCGATCCATGACTTCCGACTGCCTTGATTTACTGTCGTGCCGCAAGCAGCCCCAGGTCAGCCAGCGCCGACTGTGCTGCCACCTCCAGTGGCGTATGCGGCTCTGCGCCAATCAGGGCAGTTAGTTTGTTGTTGGCCAGTGCATGGGGGGTTTTCCATAGGTAGCGCATTTCGCACAGCGCCGACCAGGTGGGCACAAACAGCGCGCCGATGCGCATCACGCCCCAGGGCAGGCCGCGCAGAGTGAGCGCGCCTTGCGTCCAGCCCTGCTTGCGCGCAATTGGCGTGAGCACATCCATCCAGCGCTGGGCGCTGATCTGGTG
The DNA here is from genome assembly GCA_903863395.1 of uncultured beta proteobacterium. GTDB lineage: Bacteria > Pseudomonadota > Gammaproteobacteria > Burkholderiales > Burkholderiaceae_C > Allorhodoferax. The sequence continues at coordinate 3,470 of CAIPBW010000148.1, read as the reverse complement.
GCCGGCAAAGTGAAACACTTCAAAGGGCTGCAGCGTGGCCGCCTTCTCGGCCACGGCCACAAAGGCGCGCCCCAGGTCGGGCAGGTAGGCCCAGGCGGTGGTGACGTCGCGCGCGCCGGGGTAGGTGAGCGCGCCCTTGGCAATGTTCTTGACGCACACCGTGTCAAACCAGGTGCCTTCGCCGCTGCCAAAGAAGTCGCCCGCACGAATCACCACGCTCTTGACGCCGCTGTGCTGCAAGCGCTGCTCCATGGCGATGCGCACGTCACCCTTGACCGTGCCGCCCGCCTGGGGCGTGTCTTCGCGCAGCAGCGCTGGCATGGCCGGGCCAAAGTTGTAGACGTTTCCCGGCAGCATCAGGGTGGCGCCGAGCGCGCGCGTGACGGCAATGGCGTCGTCGAGCAGCGGCAGCGACTGCGCTTGCCATGCCTGGTTGGTGTACACCGGGTTGACTGCGTGCACCACCACGCTGGCCTGGGCTGCAGCGCGTGCCAGGGCTTGCGTGTCGTGCAAGTCCAGCGCCAGCCATTGCGCTGCGGGCTCGGCAGGCGCTGGCGCGCCGGGACGAATCTGGCCCAGCACGCGCCAGCCCGCCCGGGCAAAAGCGCGTGCCGTGGCCAGGCCAAAACGCCCACGGGCGCCCAAAACAAGAACGGTGGCTGGCATGGTTGGCTCCTTCAAAAGTGACTCACTGATGCCAATTGTCAAACCAGACCCGATCCTCCACAATTGCATATATGTTGATACCAGACATGCAGTATTGAATACCGCGTCCACCCTTTCATGCCACACCCTTTCGACTGGCGGCTGATCCGCTCTTTCATTGCCGCGCTGGACGCGGGCAGCCTGATGGGGGCGGCGCGCGCCCACAAGACCAGCCAGCCCACGCTGGGGCGGCACATTGCCGAACTGGAGAGCCAGTTGGGCGTGGTGCTGTTCGAGCGCACCGGGCGCGGCCTGGTGCCCACCGCCACGGCGCTGCAACTGGCCGAGTCCGCGCGCGCCATGCAGGCCGGGGCGCTGCAACTCGAGCGCACGCTCACCGGCGCACAAACACAAACCCAGGGCAGCGTGCGCATTACCGCCAGCGCGGTGGTGGCAGTGCACCTGCTGCCGCCCCTGCTCGCGCACATGCGCGCGGCGCTGCCCGAGATTCAGGTCGAGCTGGTGGCCAGCAACCAGGTCAGCAACCTGCTGCGGCGCGAAGCCGACATTGCCGTACGCATGGTGCGCCCCACGCAAGGCAGCGTGGTGGCGCGCAAGATCGGCGACGTGGCGCTGGGCGCCTATGCCCACCAGCGCTATCTTGCGCAGCGCGGCACGCCGGTCAAACCGGCTGAGCTGCTGCACCACGACCTGATTGGCAGCGACAGCGACGACGCCATCGTGCAAGGTTTCCACGCCTTGGGCTTGCCGGTGACGCGCACCGCGTTTGCGTTTCGCTGCGACGACTTTGTGGCCCAGTGGCAGGCGATACGTGCCGGTCTGGGCATCGGCTTTGCCGCCGACTACCTGGCGCGCCAGGACTCCGAGGTGCTGCGCGTGTTGCCCAAGCTCAAGCTGCCACCCCTCCCCATGTGGCTGGCCGTGCACCGCGAAATCCACACCAACCCGCGCATCCGCGCGGTCTACGACTTTCTGGGCAAGGCGCTGCCGGGAGTGATTTAGGAGCGCGACTCCAACTGCCACTGCGCGCGCACAAATTGCTCCAGTCGTTGCGCGCCGGCGCGGCGGGCCTGGGGGTTGGTGCCGACGTGTACGCCTGCGCCCGGGTGCACGCCGTTGGGCACGTCCTTGCGCAGGCGCACCGGGGAGGTGGAGTCAAAGCCGTGGTAGGCACCGGCATAGACCTCGATCTGCGGCTGCGGCGCCGGGGCGCGCTGGGCCAGCGCCACGCAGGGGCCGGGTGCGGTCCAGTCGTCGTCGGCACCTAGCAGCAGCAACAAGGCTGCGCTGGACGCATAGCCGCGCTGCAACTCGGCCTCGCAGCCGGGGTAAAACGCCACTGCCAGCGACGCCTGCGCGGCACTGGCGCGCACCTCGGCGTGGCGCTGGTTGGTGGCGGCCAGCACGGTGCTGCCACCGTTGGACCAGCCCAGCAGACCCAGCCGCGTGGCGTCCACACCGGGCTGGACGGCAAGCCATTGGAGCGCGCCCAGCGCATCGCGCCGGCGCTGCGTCTGGGTGATGGCGCGTGTGCCCACGCGCTGGGTGCATAACTCGGTTTGTCCACGCGGGCCAAGCGAGTCGGGCACCAGCACTGCAACGCCCAGAGCGTTGAGGCGCGCGGCCATGTCGCGCATACGGCTGGAGAGCTGCCCCTGGCTATCGGCCATGCCGCCGCAACCATGCAGCAGCACCATGGCCGGTGCGGGATTGGGCTGCGCCAGCGCAAACCAGTAGGCGCTCAGTTGCACAGGCCCCGTCTGCTGCATGTCCAGGCTGGGCAACAGCACGCGCTCTTGCGCTGCACCCAGCGTGAGGGTGAGCGCCAGCGCCGCGCCCAACGCGGGTTTCAGGCACCGCAGCATTTCTTGTACTTTTTGCCGCTGCCGCAGAAGCAGGGGTCGTTGCGGCCGGGGGTATAGGCGCGCAACACCGGTTCGATGCGCGGGCCGAGGGTGCGCGCGATTTCGTGCAGGTCGTACACCGCCCAGATCGCAAGAGACAGGTCGTCCAAACGCGCCTTGCTGGTGGTGATGGGGCCGTCTTCGGCCACCGGCGATAGCTCGGGCGGTGCGTGATCGTCTTCGGCCATGGTCACCAGCGCCTGCAGCGAGGTGTCAATCAGCTTGGCGATCTGCTTGTCGCGTGGCGGCTCCCACTGCTCGGGCCAGTTTTCCACGGCAAACATGAAGCCCAGCGCCCAGACCTGCGCAAACGCGGGCAGCGGCACGTTCCCCATTTCGGCGCGCTCGGCCTCGCTCAGGTTGGCCACGGCGGCACGCAGGTCGGTCAACTCGGGGCAGTAGGCGGCCTCGTCGTGCAACATCTCCACCGGCGCGTCCAGCGCGCGCTGCATGTCCTGCCAGCGCAGTTCCCACAGTGCCACAAAACGCTCGCGCTGGGCCAGGTCGGCAAACACTTGCGCCTCGTCATCAAAGGCTTCCAGACCCAGCAGCACGTCGAAGTATTCATCCTGCGTCACCGGGTTGCGGCAACACAGCAGCGCGGCCATGAAGCCGTCGCAAAACTCCCATTGCGGCGTCTCTTCGTTGCGCGTGCGCAGGTCGTCAAGAATGGCTTCGAGTTCGTCGAACTGTTCCGGGGTGAGGGCGGTGTCGATGGGCATGCTGATTGGCTTTCAATGACCCGTGGTTTCGTCACTGCGAGCGCAGCGTGGCGGTCCATGCAGTCCGAAAGGCATGGACTGCTTCACTTCGTTCGCAATGACCGGGACGGTTCATGGGGAGTTTATACATTCCCCGGCAATCAGGTCCAGGAATGACGACGCGCGGCACCGCGCACCG
>CAIPBW010000147.1 GCA_903863395.1 uncultured beta proteobacterium | reverse complement strand
GTCTGTCCGCAGGCTGGCGAAAACCTACACCACCCCTTGGGTGCGCAACAGCGCAATGCGCTGCGCGTCCAGCCCCAGTTCGGCCAGCACCGCGTCGGTATGCTCGCCCAGCACCGGCGGGGCTTGGTGCACCACCGGCGGGGTGTCTTGCAAGCGCAGCGGGCTGGCGACGGTGGTGATGCTGGCTATGCCACTCTGCCGGGCAGCAGCGGGGGTGAGGGATTGCTGCACCTTGAGCTGGCGCGCATCCACCTGCGCATCGGCAAAAGCCTGGCCAATGTCGTTGATCGGGCCGCAGGGCACGGCCTTGTCTTCGAGCAGCGCAATCCACTGCGCCGTGCTGCGCTCGCGCGTGACAACGCACAACGCGGGCACCAGCGTATCGCGGTTGCGCACGCGCAAGGCGTTGCTGGCGTAGCGCGCATCCTGCGCCCACTCGGGGTGGCCGGCCACCTCGCAAAAGCGCGCGAACTGGCCGTCGTTGCCCACGGCCAGCAGCATCGCACCGTCGGCAGTGGGGAAGTCCTGGTACGGCACCAGGCTGGGGTGGCTGTTGCCCTGGCGCTGCGGCACGCGGCCGGTGGCCAGAAAGCCCGCGCCCTGGTTGGCCAGCAAGGCCATGCTCACATCGAGCAGCGCCATGTCGATGTACTGCCCGCGCCCGCTGCGGTGGCGCGCCTCCAGCGCGGCCAGAATGGCGCTGGTGGCGTACACGCCGGTGAGCACGTCAATCACCGCCACCCCCACGCGCTGTGGACCGCCCCCGGGCGTGTCGTCGGCGCGCCCGGTGATGCTCATCATGCCGCTCATGGCCTGCACCATGAGGTCGTACCCCGCGCGCTCGGCGTAGGGGCCGTCCTGGCCAAAGCCGGTGATCGAGCAGTAAATCAGGCGCGGGTTGAGTTCTTTCAGGCTGTCGTAGTCCAGCCCGTACTGGCGCAGTCCCCCGACCTTGAAGTTCTCCACCAGGATGTCGCTTTGCAGCGCCATCTGCCGGATCAGCGCCTGGCCCTCGCTGTGCGCCATGTCGATGGTGATCGAGCGCTTGTTGCGGTTGCACGCCGTGAAGTAGCTCGCGTGCACGCTGTCGTGGCTCTGCGCGTCCTGCAAAAACGGCGGCCCCCAGTGGCGCGTGTCGTCACCCGCGCCAGGACGCTCGACCTTGACCACATCCGCCCCCAGGTCCGCCAACATCTGCGTACACCACGGTCCGGCAAGCACCCTTGATAGATCAAGCACCTTGAGGTGGGAGAGGGCAGAGGTTGTTTCGGTCATAGCTGTCCTTGCAAGAAATTCGTCCTATTGGTCTTTTCAGAATTCGCAACACGGGCACCTGTCAACGTCTGGCCGCGCCAACCTCGTCATCGCGAGGCCGTCAGGCCGTGGCGATCCATGACTTCATGGCTGCATGGACTGCCGCGTCGCTGCGCTCCTCGCAGTGACAGCCTCTCGTATTCGCCAGGCCGTGTCACTCTTGTCATCGCCAGGCCGCTGCTACATCCCGTCATCGCCATGCCGTGCCAAGCTCGTTATCTCGTCGGCCCAGCGTCCTTGCCTTCGCCGGGCACCGGTGCCGATGCACAGGTTCCCAGGCACTGCAAATAGGTTTGGTTGCACTTGTCTTCCCACTCGCGCGCTGCCGACTTGGTATCTGCCGCGGCGCGCTGCTTGTCCGAAAGCACGTCACGCATATCGCGTTTGGCGTCCATGGCGGCGGTTCCCTCGAACGCCTTGGGCTGGCCGACCACTGCAGCCACCGAGCCGATCCATGCTGCGGTGGCGGCGGCATCCAACGGCGCCGTACCTTTGCGACATTGCTCCTTGTCGCGCTCGCACAGACTGCGGCACATGCTGCGGTCTGGCGGTGGCGCACTCTGTGCCAACACCAACGGTGCGGCAAGCGCGGCAATCACCAGAGCGGGGACAAATTGCAGAAGTCGCATGGCAAGAAATTACGAGTGAAACGAGCCGCGCATTCTAGTTGCCAAACGCCGCAATGCCGGTCTGCGCGCGGCCCAGAATCAGGGCGTGGATGTCGTGCGTGCCTTCGTAGGTGTTGACCACTTCCAGGTTGACCAGATGGCGCGCCACGCCAAACTCGTCGCTGATGCCGTTGCCGCCCATCATGTCGCGCGCCAGCCGCGCAATGTCGAGCGCCTTGCCGCAAGAGTTGCGCTTGAGTATCGAGGTGATCTCCACCGAGGCGGTGCCCTCGTCCTTCATGCGGCCCAGGCGCAGGCAGCCCTGCAGGCCCAGCGCAATTTCCGTCTGCATGTCGGCCAGCTTTTTCTGGATCAACTGGTTGGCTGCCAGCGGGCGGCCAAACTGCTTGCGGTCGAGCACGTACTGGCGTGCGCGCGTCCAGCAGTCTTCGGCTGCACCGAGCGCACCCCAGGCGATGCCGTAGCGTGCGCTGTTCAGGCAGGTAAACGGGCCCTTCAATCCCTGCACTTCGGGGAAGGCGTTTTCTTCGGGGCAGAACACACCGTCCATCACGATCTCGCCCGTGACCGAGGCGCGCAGCCCAACCTTGCCGTGGATGGCCGGGGCGCTCAGGCCCGCCATGCCCTTTTCCAGCACAAAGCCGCGAATCGGGCCGAGCTGGCCGCCTTCGCTCACCTCCTTGGCCCAGACCACAAACACGTCGGCCATGGGGCTGTTGGAAATCCACATCTTGCTGCCGCTGAGCTTGTAGCCGCCGGGCACCTTGTGCGCGCGGCTGGCCATGGAGCCGGGGTCGGAGCCGTGGTCGGGCTCGGTCAGGCCAAAGCAGCCAATCCACTCGCCGGTGGCGAGCTTGGGCAGATATTTCTGGCGCTGCGCCTCGGTGCCGAATTCAAAGATCGGCACCATCACCAGCGAGCTTTGCACACTCATCATCGAGCGGTAGCCACTGTCCACACGCTCGACTTCGCGCGCAATCAGGCCGTAGGCAACGTAGTTCAGCCCGGGGCCGCCGTACTGCTCGGGGATGGTGGGGCCGAGTAGCCCGAGCGCGCCCATTTCGCGGAAGATGGCCACGTCGGTGGTGCCATCGCGAAACGCCTGGATCACGCGCGGCTGCAGTTTGTCCTGGCAGTACGCGGCGGCGGCCTCCTTGACCATGCGTTCGTCGTCGGTGAGTTGGTTCTCCAGCAAAAACGGGTCTTGCCAGTTGAAAGCGGCGTGGGCCATGGGGTGTTCTCCTGTGGTTTGTCAATATCTGGCGCGCATGGTAGCGCGCTCGCCGCACTGGCGCAAACGGTGATTTAACATCCAGATATGCGCATTTTGCATATTTGACCGATTACACTGAACCCACCATGCGCCGCAAACTGCCCACCACCCAGTCGCTGTTGTGCTTTGAAGCCGCCGCCCGGCACGACAGCTACACCCGCGCCGCGCAGGAGCTGGCGCTGACGCAAAGCGCGGTGTCGCGCCAGATCACGCTGCTTGAAGACTTTCTGGGGCTCAAGCTGTTCCGGCGCACGCGCCACGGCGTTGCGCTCACGCCAGCCGGTCAGGCTTACGCGCGCCAGGTGGGCACGCGGCTGGACGCGCTGGAGCGCGACACCCTGGACGCCATGGCGCACCAGGGCAGCGGCGGCAACCTCACCCTGGCGGCCATGCCCAGCTTTGCCACGCACTGGCTGATCCCACGCCTGAGCCAGCTGGCCAGCGAACACCCGGATTTGCTGGTGCACATCGAGGCGCGTACCAGGCCGTTCTTGTTTGCCGACAGCGAGTTTGACGCCGCGCTCTACACCGGCACGAGCGAGCAGGTGCGCAACTGGCCCGGCACCCGCGCCGAAAAACTGCTCGACGAAGCCGTGCTGCCGGTGTGCAGCCCGCGCCTGATGGCAGGGCGCAGCCGCATCGAAGCCGCAGCGCTGGCGGCAATGCCGCTGCTGCAGCAAAGCACCCGGCCCTACGGCTGGCGCCAGTGGTTTGACGCGATGCAGGTCAGCGCCCCGGCCGCGCTCAACGGAGCGCGCTACGAGCTGTTCTCAATGCTCGCCGCCGCCGCCACCCAGGGCCTGGGCGTGGCGCTGATGCCCACACTCCTGATAGCCGGTGAACTCGCGCGCGGCGAACTGGTGGTGGCCTGCAAAGAACCCCTACAGGGCGAGCGCAGCTACTACCTGATCACCCCCGAACAAACCGAAGAGCGCGCCGTGCTGACGCAGTTTCGTACCTGGGTACTGGCCCAAGCGCGGCTGGACGCACGCTGAGGCCTCACACCCGCGAGTGATCGCGCAGCCACTCGCGCAAGGCGTTGTTCATGCGCGTTTGCCAGCCCGGCCCCTCGGCGCGGAAGGCACTCAGAACGTCGTGGTCAAAACGGATGGCGACCTGCTCCTTGGTGGCTTGCCCAACAGGTCTGCCGCGCTTGCGATAGGCGGCCACCGCCTGCTGCAATTCGGCCTTGCTCGCCGGGCGATCGTCCTCGTCCAACCCGTTCCAGACAAAGTCTTTGGAAGCTGGAATGGCGCGCACGGCGGCCAGCACTTCATCGCGCTTGGTGGAATTCGTTTTCAAGCCAGTCATCGTAAGCCTCTCGTTCATCTTTACTCGCGGGCCTAAAGCTCACGATCCGCGTCGCACCATCACGCTCTGCATGCACGACGGAGAGCACCGCCAGCAGACCCAGCACATAAGAAATGGACTGGGTTCGCAATTCGCCGTTGCGCACCACGTCAATATCCAACCGGTAACGCGACTCCAGCACCTCCAATGCATCTGCAAAGTCAAGCCCATGCTTGGCCAGGTTGGCTGCGCGCTTGACCTCATCCCAAGTCAACGTGACTCCCATAGGATTATTGTAGATGCGATAAATGCCTGCGTAAAGTACCCATTGCGTAAAGCGAAGGCAAGGCTAACCCGCCGCGCCGTGCGCTTGCTGGCGCTGGTGGTGAAAGGCAACGTACCAGTCCAGGCAGCCGGGGTTGGCCATGGCTTCCTTGTTGATGACTTTGTCCAGGGGTTGGCCCAGGAGCAGCTTCTTGATGGGCAGCTCCTGCTTCTTGCCCGAGAGGGTGCGCGGGATTTCGGCTACCTGCAGGATTTCGTTGGGCACAAAGCGCGGGCTCAAAGCGGTGCGCACGGCGTCGTTGATGCGCTGGCGCAGGGCATCGGTTAGTTGCACTCCCTCGCGCAGCACCACAAACAGCGGCATATAGCTTTCGCGCCCGAGGTATTCCAGGTCGACCACCATGCTGTCGAGCACTTCAGGCAGCGCTTCAATCGCGCGGTACAGCTCGCTGGTGCCCATGCGGATGCCGTAGCGGTTGATGGTGGCGTCCGAGCGGCCATAGATGATGCAGCCGCCTTGCGCCTTGACCTTGAGCCAGTCGCCGTGGCGCCAGACGCCGGGGTACATGTCGAAGTAGCTGGAAAGGTAGCGCTGCTTGCCGGTGTCGCCCCAAAAGTACAACGGCATCGAAGGGATTGGCGCGGTGCACACCAGTTCACCCACTTCGTCGAGCACCGCTTCGCCGCGTTCGTTCCACGCCTGCACCGCGCAGCCCAGCAGGCGGCACTGCATCTCGCCCGGCACCAGCGGTAGCTCGCGGTTGCCACCGATAAATGCGCCCGCAAAGTCGGTCCCCCCCGATATGTTGCACCACCAGATGTCACCCCCCACGCTCTCGCACTGCGTGTCGTTCGCTGCCCCCCCGAGGGGGGCCCTCGCGCCTTCGGGCGGCCGGGCGGCGCTCAGGGCCTCGCTTCGGAGCGAGCGCAGCTTGCGAAACTGCTCCGTGCCCCAGTTCTGTGCTTCTTCGCTCAAGGGTGAGCCGGTGGTGCCCAGGGCGCGGATGGTGGTGAGGGCGGGCAGGGTGGTCAGATCGAC
>CAIPBW010000146.1 GCA_903863395.1 uncultured beta proteobacterium | reverse complement strand
GGTTTCGGTGTGGAACTTGGTCACTTCATGCACCTTGATGCCCGGCACCACTTCCCATGGCAGCGAGGCACCATCGACCAAACCCTTGGAGATGGCTTCCTGCACCTGGGGCGCGGGCATCTGGATGGGCGTAGCCCCCAGTGCGGTGAGCATGCGCGTGCCGATGCGCGTGGGCGCGCGCACCTTCAGGCCCTTGAGGTCTTCCAGCGTCTTGACCGACTTGCTGGCAAAGTGCAATTCGGCCCCGTCGTGCACGTGGGCCATCAGGATCTTGGTGCCCTTGAACTCGTCAAGCGAATTCTTTTGCACGTATTCCCAGAAAGCGCGGCTGCCGCCTTCGGCGCTCTTGATCATGAAGGGCAGCTCAAACACTTCCGACTTGGAAAAGCGTCCCGCCTGGTAGGTGGGCACGGTCCAGACAATGTCGGCCACGCCGTCCTTGGCCTGGTCAAACAACTGCGGCGGCGTGCCGCCGAGTTGCATGGCGGGGTAGATCTGGCACTTGAGCCGGTCGTTGGATTCCTTGCCGATCTTTTCGCACCAGGGGCCGAGCAACAATTTTTGCGACGTTGCGTTTGGGGCCAGAAAGTGGTGCACCTTGAGGATCACTTCTTGCGCCATGGCGCTGCCAGCGCCCAATGCCAGCGTGACGGCGGCCAACACGGGGGTGAGTTTTTTGCGTAACTGCATATCAAGTTTCCTCAGTTAGGGTTGTGGAACGGGGTCGGAGAAATAAGTATCAGGTGCCAAACGTGCGCACCAGATAGAGCGAGATTACCGGGAAGAACACCAGCAGCGTGATGCGCATGAAGTCCGAAATCAAAAACGGGATCACGCCCTTGAAAGTTTCCATCAGCGGCACGTCCACCGCAAGGCGGTTGATAACGTACACGTTCATGCCCACCGGCGGATGCACCAGGCCGATTTCCACCACCATCAGCGCCAGGATGCCAAACCAGATCGACTTGTCCACCTGCGCCAGGCCAAAGAAATCCAGCCCCATCACCATCGGGTAAAAAATCGGGATCGTCAAGAGGATCATGGCCAGCGAATCCATCACGCAGCCCAGCAGGATGTAGATCAGCAAAATCATGCCCATCACCAACAGTGGCGACATGCCGCTGTTCTTCACCCATTGCGCCAGTTCCACCGGCATCTGCGAAATCGCCAGCGCCGAATTCATCATGTCAGCGCCCAGCAGCACCAGAAAAATCATGGCCGTGGCGGTGGCCGTTCCCAGCAGCGATTTGCGCAATTCCTCCATGCCCATATTGCCCGAGAGCAAGGCCAGAATTCCGCACGAGGCCGCGCCAATGGAAGCGGCTTCGGTGGGGTTGGCCCAACCGCCATAGATGCCCACAATCACCACCACAAACACCAGCAGCACCGGCAGCACTTCAAGCAGATAGCGTAGCCGCTGCGCCCAGGGCACCACCGGCCCGGCGGGCCCGGCCTTGGGGTCGAGCGAGACCACGATCTGCACCACCAGCATATAGCCCAGCATCGCGATGATGCCCGGCAACACAGCGGCCATGAACAGCTTGCCAATAGACTCCTGCGTCAGGATGGCATAGATCACCAGCGGCACCGAAGGCGGAATCATGATGCCCAGCGTGCCCCCTGCCGCCAACGCCCCGGTGGCAAGCGACCCCGAATAACCGTAGCGTTTGAGTTCCGGCAGCGCCACCTGGCCCATGGTGGCAGCGGTCGCCAGCGACGAACCGCATATCGCACCAAAGCCGGCACAGGCACCAATGGCCGCCATCGCAATGCCGCCCTTGCGGTGCCCGATGAAGGCGCTGACAAAGCGGAACAGCGAGCGGCTCAGGCCCCCATGCGTGGCGAATTGCCCCATCAACAAAAACAGCGGAATCACCACCAGGTCGTAATTGGAGAGGCGCGCATAGGCCAGGTTCTTGAGCGAGTTGAGCAGCACGATGGCGTCGCCGCCGGTGAGATACAGATACCCGCCACCGCCGGAGAGAAACATCGCAATGCCAATGGGCACGCGCAGCACCAGCAGCGTGAGCAACACGCCAAAGATCAGGAAACCGAGTTGGGTGCCGCTCATGCCTTGGCCCCGCCTTGGCTCCAGGGCTGACAGCACATGTAAAAGCCGGCCAGGGCCAACAGCACAAAACTGGGGACCATCAGCGCCTGCGCAATCCACACCGGCAGCTCCAGAATCGCAGAGGACTCGCCCGCTTCTTTCAGGCTCATGGCACCCACCCAAGTGCGCCACGCCAGCAAGGCACCCACGATGCCAATCAGGAACGAGCCCGCCGAGTCAAGCACCAAGCGGCGGCCACTGGTCATGTTGGCGGTAAAGAAGTCCACTTTCACGTCGCCGCGCGTCATGTGGCAGTAGGCAAAGAACGTGGCCGAAGCAAAGGCGGACGCCATTTGCAGCACTTCCACATCGCCCGGCACCGGCGCGCTAAACAGCTTGCGCCCCACAATCGAGACCACCGACATCACCACCAGGGCAATGAAAACCAGCCCGCCAATGTAGGCAAACCATGTGGTCACGGCCATGAGCGCGCGTCCATACGGCCCCCGTCGTTCACTGCTTGCCTGCGGCTGGGG
>CAIPBW010000145.1 GCA_903863395.1 uncultured beta proteobacterium | reverse complement strand
CGTGGGGAACTGCCAGAACTCGGGCATCAGCTTGGGGTGCGGGTAGCTCGACAGGCCCTTGCCATCGACTTCCTGGCGGAAATGCAGCAACTGCTCTTCGGTCAGACGCCCTTCCATGTAGGCGCGCGCATAGACGCCGGGTGCCACATGGCCCTGGATGTAGAGGCAGTCGCCACCATGGGTTTCGCTCTCGGCGTGCCAGAAGTGGTTAAAGCCCGCGCCAAACATGTGTGCCAGTGACGCAAACGAGCCGATGTGGCCGCCCAGGTCGCCGCCATCGACGGGGTGGTGGCGATTGGCCTTGACCACCATGGCCATTGCGTTCCAGCGCATGTAGGCGCGCAGCCGCTCCTCGATCTCGATGTTGCCGGGGCAGCGCTCCTCGGTGTCGGCCTCGATTGTGTTGACGTAGGCGGTGTTGGCCGAAAACGGCATGTCAATGCTGCTTTGGCGTGCGTGTTCGAGCAGTTGCTCCAACAGGTGGTGGGCACGCGCTGGGCCTTCGCTCTGAATGACGGCGGACAGCGCGTCCATCCATTCGCGGGTTTCCTGGCTGTCGGGGTCAACGGGCCGGGCGTTGTCGGTGCTCTGCGGAACTGCGGACATGCTTTGTCTCCTGTGTGGTTTTCTGCCGATTTTGAACGGGACCGGATTGTCGCACAACTTTATTTATATTTCAAATGGTGCTTGTTTGTTTCATATTATGGTATTTTACGAACTGCCAAACTACGCAACGGGTCAAGCACCGTTGCCACCCCTAGCGCGTCCTCTACACTCGACCCATGTCGCTGAAAAGCACCTCCCTCTTGCCAGAGCCGATCTCGTTGCCCACGCCGGGCAAGGTGCAACGCTGGTGGCAACGCCAAAGCCCGCACCGGCAGGACCGCATGGCGATGCTGGCACCGCTGGCTGCCGTTCTGTTGTTTTTTGCCGCCATTGTGACGACTCTGGGTTATTTGCGCGTGGAGGAAATGGACCGCGAGCAACAAGCCGTGCAGCGCGACGTGGAGTACACCCAGCAGCGCCTGCGCCTGCGCCTGCTCGAGCGCCAGGAGCAGATCATGCGCATCGCCCGCGAGGTGGCCAACCGCGACCTGGACGTCTCGGACTTTCGGGTGCGTGCCAACGCGATGATCAACCACTACCCCGAACTCCAGGGGCTGGCCTGGATTGACGAGCGCTACCGCATCAAGGCCAGCCTGGGTAGCGCAATCCAGTCGGCCGCGCTGATTCACGTCACCGGCGAGAGCACCAGCAGCAACCAAAGCACGATGGGTTTTCGCCAGGCGGGCGACACGCTGCAGCCGGTGTATGTGCAGCGCACCGTCACCAAAGGCGAAGCACCGCAACTGCAAATGCACATCCCACTGAGCACCGCAGGCAAGTTTCTGGGCGTGCTGTTGGCAGAGTACTCGGTCGATGGCCTGTACCGCTATGGCGTGCCCTCGGAGGTTTCGGCGCAGTACGCCGTCTCGCTGCTTGACATCAATGGCAACGTGTTGGCTGGCAGCGCCATGCCCACGCGCAAAGCCGTCAACAGCCTCCTGCCCTGGGCCAATCCAAACAATGAATACTCCATGCCGGTGTCGCCCGTGGGCAACGCCCTGGTGGTGCGCGCGCAAGCCTACCGTGCCTCGTTCGGCGTGATTGGCAGCGGCCTGTTCTGGCTGGTGGCGGCGCTGAGCGTCATGACCGCCTGGATGCTGATTGCCAACTGGCGCCATACCCGCAGGCGCTTGCAGGCGCAACAAGCCTTGATTTCGGAAACCAACTTCCGCCGCGCCATGGAAAACTCGATGCTGACCGGCATGCGCGCCATGGACCTGCAGGGGCGCATCACCTACGTCAACGCCGCCTTTTGCCAGATGACGGGATGGTCCGAATCCGAACTGGTGGGGCGCACCGCGCCGTTCCCGTATTGGCCCGACGCCGACAAGGACCACCTTGCCGCGCGCCTTGAGGAAGAGCTGGCTGGCAAGACTTCGGTAGGCGGCATCCAGCTGCGCGTGAAGCGGCGCGACGGCAGCCTGTTTGATGCGCGGCTCTACGTCTCGCCGCTGATCGACTCGATGGGCGCGCAGACCGGTTGGATGACCTCGATGACCGACATCACCGAGCCCAACAAGGTGCGCGAGCAGTTGTCGGCGTCGCATGAGCGATTTACCACGGTGCTCGAAGCGCTGGACGCTTCGATCTCGGTGGCACCCTTGGGCAGCGATGAATTGCTGTTTGCCAACAAGCTGTACCGCCAATGGTTTGGCGTGCAGGCCAACGGCCACTTGCAACTGGTGGCCGAAGCCGGAGTGCCTTCGCAGTTGCCCAACGACGAGGCACTTGACAACGTGGACTCATTTGCCGGGTTGCCCACCAACAGTCTGGACGACAGCGAAACCGAAAGCGCAGAAATCTTTGTCGGCGAACTCGGCAAATGGCTGGAGGTACGCACGCGCTACCTGAGCTGGGTCGATGGACGCCTGGCCCAGATGGTAATCGCCACCGACATCACCAACCGCCGCCTGACTGAAGAACAGGCCTCCAGCCAATCGGAGCGTGCGCAAAACGCCAGCCGATTGATCACCATGGGCGAGATGGCTTCCAGCGTGGCGCACGAACTCAACCAGCCGCTCACGGCCATCAACAACTACTGCAACGGCATGGTCTCGCGCATCAAGGCGCAGCAGATCACCGAGGTGGAGTTGCTCGGCGCGCTGGACAAGACCGCGCGCCAGGCCCAGCGCGCAGGGCAGATCATTCAGCGCATCCGCGCCTTCGTCAAACGCAGCGAACCCAACCGCACGCTCTCGGAAGTGGCGGTGCTGGTGACCGAAGCGGTGGAGCTGGCAGAAATCGAATTGCGCCGCTTCAATGTGCGCCTGAACCACTACGTGGCGGCGCGCCTGCCGACCCTCATGGTTGATCCGATCCTGATCGAGCAGGTGCTCATCAACCTGCTGCGCAATGCGGCCGAGTCTATCGAACTGGCAGGGCGCGCTGCGCCCGAGCGCATTGTCGAATTGCGCGTGTTGCCACGCACGGTGGACGACAAGCTGGCGGTGGAATTCTCGGTGCGCGACACCGGCAAGGGCTTGTCGCCGGAAGTCATGGCGCGCCTGTATGAAGCCTTCTATTCCACCAAGACCGATGGCATGGGCATCGGGCTGAGTTTGTGCCGTTCGATCGTCGAATCGCACCTGGGCCGGATCACGGCAGAGAACATTTACAATGGCGACCAAATGGTGGGCTGCAGGTTTTCCTTCTGGATACCCCAGGAAGATCCGGCCAGTGTCGTTGTAGACCCTCCGCGCTGAAGCAATAAAACCCTTGGAACCCTCAATGAGCCTGATTCCCAAAAGAGGTACCGTCTACGTTGTTGACGATGATGAAGCAGTTCGCGACTCGTTGCAGTGGCTGCTCGAAGGCAAGGGCTACCGGGTGCGCTGCTTTGACTCGGCCGAGTCGTTTCTGAGCCGCTACGACGCCCGCGAAGTGGCCTGCCTGATTGTGGACATCCGCATGGGTGGCATGACCGGCCTGGAATTGCAAAACCGCCTGATCGAAACCCGCTCGCCCCTGCCCATCGTCTTCATCACCGGCCACGGCGACGTGCCCATGGCGGTGGACACCATGAAGAAGGGCGCCATGGATTTCATCCAAAAACCCTTTAACGAAGACCAGTTGGTCGGCCTGGTCGAGCGCATGCTCGAACACGCCAAAGACTCGTTTGCCGATTACCAGTTGGCGCTCAACCGCGACGCCCTGCTCTCCAAGCTGACGCTGCGCGAGTCCCAGGTGCTTGAGCGCATCGTCGCCGGTCGCCTGAACAAGCAGATTGCCGACGACCTGGGCATCAGCATCAAGACGGTGGAGGCGCACCGCGCCAACATCATGGAAAAACTCAGCGCCAATACGGTGGCTGATCTGCTCAAGATCGCGCTTGGCCAAAACCCGCCCAAAGCCTGACGCCATTTCCTCTATCTCAGCCCCCACGCCCGCCCCGCAAGGAATGCGGGCGTTTTTCTTGAAGATCCAGACCATGACCACAACCACACCGGGCCAACTCATCGACGGACTTGCCCTGTCCGCACAACTGCGCGCCCAAGTCGCCCAGGACGTAGTCAAACTCCAAGGCCAGGGCATCACCCCGGGCCTGGCCGTCATCCTGGTGGGCGAAGACCCGGCCAGCGCGGTCTATGTGCGCAACAAGGTCAAAGCCTGTGCCGATACCGGCGTGCGCTCGGTGTTTGAAAAATACGAAGCAACGCTTTCCGAGGCCGCGCTGCTTGAGCGCATTGCCGCGCTCAATGCCGACCCCACGGTGCACGGCATTCTGGTGCAGATGCCGCTACCCAAGCACATCAACCCGCACAAGGTGATTGAGGCCATCTCCACCTCCAAGGACGTCGATGGCTACGCCACCCTGAGCGCAGGTGAACTGATGACCGGGCAAAGCGGCTTTCGCCCCTGCACGCCCTACGGGTGCATGAAGCTGATCGAGACCACCGGCATCGATTTGCGCGGCAAGCACGCGGTGGTGATCGGGCGCAGCAACACCGTGGGCAAGCCCATGGCGCTGCTGCTGCTGCAAGCCAATGCCACCGTCACCATCTGCCACAGCGCAACCGCCGACATGGGTCACCACACGCGCCAGGCCGACGTGGTGGTGGCCGCAGTGGGCAAACGCAACGTCCTTACCGCCGACATGGTCAAGCCCGGTGCCATCGTGATTGACGTGGGCATGAACCGCAACGACGAAGGCAAGCTCTGCGGTGACGTGGACTTTGCCGCTGTACGCCCGCTTGCCAGCCACATTACACCGGTTCCAGGCGGCGTCGGGCCGATGACCATCACCATGCTGCTGGTCAACACGATTGAGGCAGCGCAGCGCCAGGCTGCACAATTTGCCAAGACCGGGCACACTGGAGCCTGATCACCGCTACCACAGGTCCACACGCCGCATCCCTATGAACCCCCTGCTCAGCCCCGCCGCCCTGCCCCTGTTCGACCAGATCGCGCCAAGCCATGTCGCTCCTGCCATGGAGCAACTGCTAGCGCAGGCCAACACTGCGCTGGAGAAGGTAACCGCGCCGGAGTTTCCAGCGCAATGGGGCGCGATGGCGCTGGAGTTGGAGGTTGCCACTGAGCGCCTGACAATTGCCTGGGAGGCGGTAAGCCACCTCAACAGCGTGGCCGACACGCCAGAGTTGCGCGCCGCCTACAACGCCGCCCTGCCCCTGGTGACCGAGTTCCAGACGCGCCTGGGTGCCGACGAGCGGCTCTATGCCAAGTACAAGGCGATGGACGTGCGCACACTCAACGCCGAGCAGCGCCAGGCGCACAAGAACGCCGTGCGTGACTTTGTGCTCGGCGGCGCGGAGCTCGCGGGTGCCCAGCGCGAGCGTTTTGCCCAGATTCAGGACCAGTTGGCGCAGTTGAACCAGAAGTTCAGCGAAAACGCGCTCGACTCCACCGACGCTTACCGCTATTACGCCAACGCCGATGAAATGGCCGGTGTGCCACCCGACATCGCCCAGACCGCACGCGCCGCTGCGCAAAAGGTCGGCCTCGAAGGCTACCAACTCACGCTGAAAATACCGTGCTACCTGCCGGTGATGCAGTTTGCCCACAGCAGCGCCCTGCGCGCCACGCTCTACCGCGCCTACGTCACGCGCGCCTCCGAGCAGGCAGACGAAAGCGCGCGCAAGTTTGACAACACCGAGTGCATGCGCGAAATCCTGGCGCTGCGCCAGGAAGAAGCCCAATTGCTCGGCTACGGCACCTACGGCGCGCTCTCGCTGGTGCCCAAGATGGCCGACAGCCCCGACACCGTGATCCGCTTTCTGCGCGACCTTGCGCACCGGGCGCGGCCCTTTGCCGAGGGCGATCTCTCCGACCTGCGCCAATTTGCCCAAAGCGAGTTGGGCATCCACGACCCGCAGGCCTGGGACTGGCCCTACATCAGCGAAAAGCTCAAGGAAGCGCGCTACGCCTTCAGCGAGCAGGAAGTCAAAGAGTACTTCACCTTCCCCAAGGTGCTCGCTGGCCTGTTCAGAATCGTCGAGACGCTGTTTGAGGTGCGCATTGCACGCGACCAGGCGCCGGTGTGGAATGCCGGTGTCGAGTTCTACCGCATCGAGCGCGTTGGCGGGCTTGGCAACACGCTGGTCGGGCAGTTCTACCTGGACCCCACGGCGCGCACCGGCAAACGCGGCGGTGCCTGGATGGACGGCATGCGCGCGCGCTGGCTGCGCCCCGACAGCGCCGCCTTGCAGACCCCGGTGGCCCATCTGGTGTGCAACTTTGCCGACGGCGTGGAAGTCGATGGCGTCAAGCGCCCGGCGCTCCTGTCGCACGACGACGTGATCACCCTGTTCCACGAGTTCGGCCACGGCCTGCACCACCTGCTCACGCAGGTCAATGAACTCGACGTCTCGGGCATCAGCGGCGTGGAGTGGGACGCGGTGGAGTTGCCCAGCCAGTTCATGGAAAACTTCTGCTGGGAGTGGAGTGTGTTGCAGCACATGAGCGCCCACGTGGACACAGGCGCGCCGCTGCCACGCGCGCTGTTTGACAAGATGCTCGACGCCAAAAACTTCCAAAGCGGTATGCAGACCCTGCGCCAGATCGAGTTTGGTCTGTTTGACATGCTGCTGCACACTGCGGGCGTGCCGCACCCGGACGTGCTGGCCGTGCTGCAGCAGGTCCGCGCCGAAGTCGCCGTGGTGCACCCCCCGCAATGGGCGCGTACCGCCCACACCTTCAGCCATATTTTTGCCGGTGGTTATGCGGCGGGTTATTACAGCTACAAATGGGCCGAGGTTCTGAGCGCCGATGCCTACGCGGCGTTTGAAGAAACCGCCAGCGCCGACGGCACGCCCAGCGTCGAAACCGGCAGAAAATACCGCCAGACCATTCTCGAAGCGGGCGGCAGTCGCGCCGCGATGGAGTCGTTCAAGGCGTTTCGCGCTCGCGAACCCAACCTGGATGCGTTGCTGCGCCACCAGGGCATGACGGCATAAATCCGGCCACTGGCACGCGCAGCTTTTGCATCGGAGACACCACCATGAAACACGCCCACCTGACCCCGCTGTTGATCGCTGCCGCGCTGGGCGGCGCGCTTGCCGTGGCACAGGCACAAACCATTTACCGCATCGTGGGTGCCGACGGCAAGGTCACGTTTTCGGACAAGGCACCTGCCTCTGCGGACCAGGGCAAGGTTGTGGGAACGGGCGTAGGTGCCAGCGGCGTTGCCAGCGGCACCGCG
>CAIPBW010000144.1 GCA_903863395.1 uncultured beta proteobacterium | reverse complement strand
GGACGCCATCCGGCGCACGTTCCTGATTGCCGAGCAGGCTGGCATTCGAGCGATGCTGACACATCCTATCGACGAAGATGCAGCTCGTTTTTACACCCGATTTGGTTTTACTGCGTCGCCGCTGAGAGAGCGGCAACTCTTGCTGCTACTTAAAGACGCACGGCGGTGGGTCAAATAGGTTTCTCGACGCTGATTTAAATGCCGTTCGAGTAGCGGTAATGCCTAACATTTCACAATGCGAAACGGACATTGTCCGCAAACAGGGGGCAAATACCCGAAGCCTTTCTCACCTGTTGTGAGAGCGAGTTTGAACCCAGGTCCGCAGTCCACCACCAATAAAGGAAAAACCAACCCTTCGGGGTTGGCTTTTTTTTGCCTACTACCGCGTGTTTGCGCGGGTTCCTGCGGGTTCTTGCGGACTACGGAGAGAGTCATTTCTGCCAGTGACCGGCAGGTTTTACTCTCCATTTGTACATTCTCTCTCCGACCCTCCGGACCTTGGACTGAGGCAAATACCATGCATATTCTCCGCAATTTTCCAGGAGAATGACTTGCCTTTGCGGCGAATTTGGTCTTTAATCGCCGCATGAATAGCGGAGAAAAACTCTACATCTGGCAAGCAGACGATTGGCCGCAGTGGCGCTATGACCACTCAGCGCTCACCGGTGTATTGACCGATGTCAGCCGTGCTCAGGGTATGTTGCTGGGGCGACTGGCTGACGTGGGCCTGGCCCTGCGCGATCAGGTTAGTCTGGCCGCGTTGACCGATGACGTGGTCAAGACCAGTGAGATCGAAGGTGAAGTGCTTGACGTGCAGTCGGTGCGTTCTTCCATCGCACGCCGCATGGGCGTGGACATCGGCGCGGTAGCGCCCGTGGATCGACATGTGGAAGGGGTGGTGGAAATGGTGCTCGACGCCACCACTCGCGCTGCGGAACCTTTGACTTCCGAGCGGCTGTTCGGCTGGCACGCGGCCTTGTTCCCCACCGGCTACTCAGGCATGACTCGCATCGCCCTGGGCCAGTGGCGCACCGATGCCGATGGCCCCATGCAGGTCGTATCCGGCCATTTCGGTCGGCGCAAGGTTCACTTTCAGGCCCCGCCTGCGCAGACGCTGACCGCCGAGACCGACCGCTTCCTGGCCTGGGCCAACGCCGAGACGGACGAACCCGTCCTCGTGAAGGCCGGTCTCGCGCACCTCTGGTTCGTGACATTGCACCCCTTCGACGACGGCAATGGCCGCATCGCCCGTGCCGTTGGCGACTTGTTTCTGGCCCGCGCCGATGGCAGTCCCCAACGCTTTTACAGCCTGTCGGCCCAGATCCAGCGGGAGCGCAAGAACTACTACGAGGTGTTGGAACGTACCCAGAAGGGCACACTGGACGTCACCGGCTGGCTGTCATGGTTTCTGGGCACCCTGGGACGGGCGCTGGACAGTTCGCAGACCACCTTGAACGCGGTACTGGCCAAAGCGCGCTATTGGCAACGCAGGGCCGGACTGCCGCTCAACGAGCGCCAAGTGAAGCTGCTCAACCGTCTGCTCGATGGTTTCGACGGCAAGGTGACCAGCAGTAAATGGGCGGCCATCGCCAAGTGCTCGCCCGATACGGCGCTGCGCGACATCACGCAGTTACTGGACCTCGGTGTGCTCCAGAAAACACCGGGTGGTGGCCGCAGTACGGGTTACCAACTGGCAGGCTGACAGGGCCAAATCATTTCTATCAAGCCCTCAAGGCCAAGGCGTTACTATCTGGCTCGGATCGCGGGCGCGCGTTCGTTCCCGTGTTCCACCATGCACAACTCCCATGGGCCATGGCTGCGATACTAGCGACCATGGAGCTTCAAGACATTCTTTATTCGCAGGGCTTTGGCACGCGGCGCGTGTGTGCGGGTCTGGTGCAGCAGGGGTTGGTGCAGGTGTATGCACAGGGCAGCGATGCGCTGCCGGAGCTTTGCACGCAGGCCACTGCCGAGTTTGCTGCCACCGGGTTGCGCTTTCGGGTTCAGGGGGTGGAGTGGGCGTACCACGAAAAGGCCTACCTGATGCTGAACAAGCCAGCGGCTACCGAGTGCTCGCAAAAGCCATCGACCCATCCCAGCATCTATACGCTCCTGCCTTCGCCGCTGCGGCTGCGCCCGCAAAAAGCGGCGGTGCAGGGGGTGCAGGCGGTGGGGCGGCTCGATCAGGATACGACCGGGCTGCTGCTGCTGACCGACGACGGCAAGTTCATTCACCGCATGAGTTCGCCGCGCCACCACGTGCCCAAGGTGTACGAGGTCATGCTCAAGCATCCGGTAGATGAGCGCCAGGTGGCCCGGCTGTGCGCTGGCGTGGTGCTCGATGACGACCCGCAACCGGTGCGCGCTGCGGCGTGCGAGGCGGTGGGTGCCACCCATTTGCGCCTGACCCTGACCGAGGGCAAATACCACCAGGTCAAGCGCATGGTGGCCGCTGTGGGCAACCGGGTGGAAGCCCTGCACCGCTCGCAGATTGGCGGCTTGCGCCTGCCTGCCGACCTGGGTGCCGGCCAGTGGCGCTGGCTCAGCGCCGCTGAGTTGGAGCAGGTGCAGAGCACGGCCTGAACTACGCCGGTCGTGGCGGCGCGCTATGCTTCACCCATGAACCGTTTGATCGACTCCTTCTGGCGCGCCGCGGCCTATTGCCTGCGGCCGGGCGTGATGCTGCTGTCGCTGCTGCCGCTGGTGCTGATGGTGGCCGCATCGCTCGCCTTGGGTTATTTTTTCTGGGATGCGGCACTC
>CAIPBW010000143.1 GCA_903863395.1 uncultured beta proteobacterium | reverse complement strand
GCTTTGCTCTACCAGCGTTTGTGCTGCTTGCGGAGTTGGCAACTTCTCTTCGAGTAATGCAGGGGTTATCAGTGGACGCACCGCGCCGATGCGGGTGTCGTCAACGCGGGTGGTATCGTGCGTAGTCAACGCGGCGGTGGTAAGTGAAGTCATGCTAGAAATTTTATAGCTACTGGGACTCGTTCTCTAAGTCTTTGATCTGCTACTGTTGTGAATGCTCTTGCTGCCGCGAAGTCACGCCCAACTGCCGCGCCAGTTCCAGCACACTTGCAGCGGCATAGTCCACGGCAAGCCCTGGCTGTAGTTCGCCGGTGTTGGGCCCGTATTCGTCAGGGCGCGCGATGAAGGCGGTGCGCAAGCCCACGGCGCAGGCGGCAGCCAGATCGGACGAATGGGCGGCCACCATCAGAGTTTGGCTGGGTTCAAGGTCAAAGGCGCTTGCGGCGTTGAGGTAGACCTCGGGCTTGGGCTTGTAATCGCGCGCAAGTTCGGCACCCAGAATCGCGTCCCACGCAAAACCATTGCGCCGTGCCAAGTCCACCATCAGCGAGATGTTGCCGTTGGAGCACGGTGCCAGGCGGTAGTTGCTGCGCAGCGCGTGCAAGCCCGGTGCCGCGTCGGGCCAGGCGTCGAGCCGGTGCCAGGCCAGGTTGAGTTGCTTGAAGGTTGCGGCATCGAGCGTGATGCCCAGGTCGGCCAGAACGAGGGCCAGGTTTCTGGAATGCAGCGCATCGAGTTTGCAAAACGCAAGCTGCCCGCTACGCACCTGCTCCATCGCCGGCTGGTACTGTGCGCGCCAGGCATCGGCAAACGCCAGCCAGTCCACACGCAACCCCAGCGGCTGGAGAAGGTGCTGGGCCTCGTGCGCAATTGAGCTGCGCCAATCGACCAGGGTACCGAAGACGTCGAAGATGATGGCTTTGATTGGTTGCATGCTGCGCCGCCTTTGCTCCATTATGATGCGCCGATAAAGACAACATGCTGGAGACGCCATGGCCTCATTGCACGCGGGCACGCACGAGGCGGCGCATGTTTGCGTCGCGCGCCACGGAGAGACCGACTGGAACCGGCTCGGTATTTTGCAGGGCTGGTTTGACGTGCCGCTCAATACGCTGGGGCGGCAGCAGGCGCAGGCCCTGGCCACCAGTCTGACGGCGGCGGGCTTTGCGGCGCTGTGGACCAGCCCGCTGGCGCGCGCAGCAGAGACGGCGCAAATTGTCGCCTCGCACCTGGCCCTGCCCGCCCCGCGCGCACACGAGGGCTTGCGCGAGCGCAACTTTGGCGCGATCCAGGGCATCCCGAAAAGCGAGCTGGCCGAACTCAACCCGGTGCTGCTGGAGCAAATCCTGCGGCGCAATCCGGCAGCCGAGTTTGTTGGCGGGGAGTCGATGGACGACTTTGCCGAGCGCGTGCTCGACGCGATCACGGCCATCGGCGCAGAGCACCGTGGCCAGAAGGTGCTGGCGGTCACCCACGGCTGGGTGCTCGACGTGGTGACGCGCCACATCCTGGGGCTGGGACGTCGCGCGGTAATGCACGTCAAACCCCAAAACGGCGAGGTGCTGTGGATGGAGGTGACCCCCGAAGCCATTACGGCTCGGCCAGGCTGACGCACCAACGCCACGCTTGAGGCGCATGCTTCGCCGGAACCGCACAATTCTTGCCACCCGCCCCCACAAATTGCTACACTGTGCGCCAGGTTGGGGGGGTAGCTCAGCTGGGAGAGCGCTGCGTTCGCAATGCAGAGGTCGTGAGTTCGATCCTCATCCTCTCCACCAACTCGTTATGACCACGCCGCGGGCGATGGTGTCAAAAGAATACGTTTGAGAACACAACACCATGTTGGCAGGGATTCGGCACGCGCCCATTTTGCTTACGCTCGCCATACAGACGCGGCGAAACTGGCAGCAGATGAGCAGCGGTACCTGGCGGCGCAAGCGCGGGGTTTGTCGCCGCAGCAGCCGGCAATCTGCCCCAAGGTCATAGTGCTGGCACCCAACCTCGCTTGCGTTGCGTCACGGTGCCAAGTGGCACCGTTGACACCGTTGCCTTAATTCAAATTCCAAGAAAGGTCAGTGCAACACCGCGCCGGTG
>CAIPBW010000142.1 GCA_903863395.1 uncultured beta proteobacterium | reverse complement strand
GCTGACAAGGGTGCCGCCCGTGGCTGGCGTTTCGCAGGTGACGGCAGCGCTGTCGCCATGGAGGGTGCTCAGGCGCTCGCGCACCTGGCTCAGGCCAAAGCCGTGGCCCGGCTCGGGCGTGCGCTGCGGGTCCAGCCCCAGGCCGTTGTCGCGCACCTGCAGGCACAGGCGCTGGCCGTTCAAGCGGGCGCTTACATGGATGCTGCCGCCTTCGACCTTGGGCTCCAAGCCATGCTGAATGCTGTTTTCCACCAACGGCTGCAGCAGCAGCGGCGGCACGCGCGCCGGGCGCAGTGCCTCGGGCAACTCCAGCGTGAACTGCAGGCGCGGCCCCATGCGCACTGCCATCAGTTCCAGGTAGTCGCGCACGCGCTCAAACTCCTGCTCCAGAGAATGGCTGGTCGCGCGCGAGGCGCTTAGCGTGGCGCGCAGGTAGGCAATCAAGTGGTCGAGCATGGCTTGCGCCCGGGACGGCTCCAACGCGATGAGCGTGCGCAGATTGGCCAGCGTGTTGAACAGCATGTGCGGCTCCAACTGGGCTTCGAGCAGGCGCAGACGCGCTTCGGTGGCTTGGCGTGCGGCTTCTTTGATCTGCTTTTCCAGGTCGTGCGCCTTTCCACGGCTGAAAAAATAGTAGGTGGCCACCGCCCCCGGGACGGACGTGATGGCAATGACCAGCGGCAACTGGCTGATCGTGAAGCGGCTCCAGGAAGACCAGCCAAACCAATGGTCTGCCGCCATAACGCCCATGGCTGCACCCAGGATGACGCCCACCAAGGGGAACAACACGCCCGCCACGCCGGTGGGCCAAGCGGACGTGGGTGTGGAAAACGTCGGCATATGCCGACCAAAGTCGATCAACGCCCAGGTGCAGATGCCTATGCACAGCGAATAGGTCAGATCCACGTCGTAGCGCTGGTCTGGCACTACCGCGTACTGAATGGAGGCAAAGGCAAGGCAGAAAGCCAGCGTTTGCAGCAGCGCGCGCAGTTTGTCCAGCCAGTCAATGGACATGGCGTTCAGAAGCCGCCGTTGCCGGGGGGTTGTTGCTGCTGCAAGCGCTCGCGCTCGCGCTGCACCATGCGCTCGCGCAATCCGCTGCCTGCGCCCAGCAGCCAGACCGATACGCCGTGCAATCCCAGGCCCAGGCCCCAGCCCAGTGCGGGCAGCGGCGACCAGGCGTGCGTGCCCAGGCCGTAGCTCGACTTGGCCAGCCAGTACGCGTTGACCAGGACGTAAACGCTGGCGTGGATCCACCAGCCCATCTTGGCACCAGCGCGCTTGTGCGCCAGTCGATTGATCTCATCGGGGCTCATAGGAGTGTGCATGGTCGGATTTTAGGTGAGAGGTCGAGGAAAAGGTGGTCTACCGAGTCAAAACGCCCAACTTGCCAGCAGATAGGCCTGGCGTTGAATCGGCAACTGGGTCAGTACGGCGTCGCCGGGGCCAGTCGTGATGCGCATGCCGCCTTGTACCTGCACACGGTCGCCTTTCCAGAGCAGGGACGCGGTCAGCATCCGACCGGCGTCATCCGGGTGGTAGAGCAGGTCGAGTGCGGGTTGCCAGGCTTCGTGGTCCCAACTGACGCGGGTGTACAGGTTGGTGCGCTGCAGGCTGCTGCTGGCGCCAAAGACGCTGGCCTGCCATGCCAGGTTGCCCGCCACGGCGCTGGCCGGTGCGCCGCGTGCGGCCAGT
>CAIPBW010000141.1 GCA_903863395.1 uncultured beta proteobacterium | reverse complement strand
CGAAAGCGCCCCTTGCCGGCACGGCGGAAGTAGTGCGGCGACTCGAACAACTTGAACAGCATGGCCGCCTGCTCGGACAGCGGAGCCTGGGCCGAAAAGTAGTCGCGCGCCAGGTCGGCAAAGCCGAACTCGTCTTCGGGCGCAAACTCCCAGGCCATTTCCAGTTCGATGCCCTGCGCAATGGCTTGCGCCGAGGCGATCAGCTCGGCGGGCGTAGGCTTGTCAAACTTCAGGAGGTAGTTGGCCACCTTGACCTTAACGCGCTTGCCCGAGTCAAGCTCGACCTGTGCCGACGCCTCGGCCTCGGACAGCACGCGACCGGCCATGAATTTTCCGGCTTCTTCAAACAATAAAAACATGGGCGCGATTCTCCCATGCCGCCCTCAGGCCAGCTCCAGAAAGTCCAGAATCCCGGCGCTGTGGTCGTCAAAGTCGCTCAGGGCGTGGTCGCCACCGGGCAGCAGCTTGATGCGTGCGCCGGGGTAGCGTGCAAGCATTTCGCGCCAGTCGAGCACCTCGTCACCCTTGGCAATGACGGCGAAATAGCGCTCGGGATGCGTCACTTCCAGCACCTGCAGGGCGCGCAGCTCGTCCACGTATTCGGGCAGGAAGTAGAAGCTTTCTTCGGGGTTGTGCCATTGGCGGTGCTCGCCGATGTGCTTGGAGAGGTCGCGCGCCGGGTCCACCGCCGGGTTGAGCAGCACGGCCGGGCAGCCGGTTTGCTCGGCCACCCAGGTGGCGTAAAAGCCGCCCAGCGAGCTACCGGCCACAGCCATGCGCTCGCGCGGCCACTGCGCGATGCCTTGCATCACCATCTCCATGGCCGCACGAGGCGAGGGCGGCAACGCCGGGCACCACCAGGTCACCTGGGGGTGGCGCGCCGCCACCAGCGCCTGCAGCGTGCGCGCCTTGGTGGATTGCGGCGAAGAGCGAAAGCCGTGCAGGTAAAGCAGGTGGGTGTGGGTCATGGCTAGATGATAGTTGGCGGGATAATCCTGTGCATGGCACAACGATTTGGATCGGTTTCCCTGCGCAAGCGGCTCGCACCGTGGTTTTCCGGCTTTGACGGACCCCTGGCGTTTGCCGTTTTCATGCTGGCCTGCGCCGGGATGCTGACCATGTATTCGTCCGGCTGGGACTATGGCACCCGGGTGGAAGACCATGCGCGCAATATGCTGATTGCCGCCTTCATCATGTTTGTGGTGGCCCAGGTACCGCCGCAACGGCTGATGGCGCTGGCGGTGCCGCTGTATGTGCTGGGCGTGAGCCTGCTGATTGCGGTGGCGCTGTTTGGCGTTACCAAAAAAGGGGCGCGGCGTTGGCTCAACGTAGGCGTGACGATTCAACCCAGCGAGATTCTCAAGATTGCCATGCCGCTGATGCTGGCCTGGTGGTTCCAGAAGCGCGAGGGCCAGATGCGCCCGCTGGACTTTGCCGTGGCCGGCGGTCTGCTGGTGATTCCGGTGGGGCTGATCATGAAGCAGCCCGACCTGGGAACGGCGCTGCTGGTGCTGATTGCCGGGGTGTCGGTCATCTTTTTTGCCGGCATGAGCTGGAAGCTGGTAATTCCGCCGGTGGTGCTGGGGCTGGTGGCGGTGCTGCTGCTGGTGGTGTTTGAGCCGCAGTTGTGCGCCGACGGCGTGCGCTGGCCGGTGTTGCACGACTACCAGCAGCAGCGCATCTGCACCCTGCTCGACCCCACGCGCGACCCGCTGGGCAAGGGCTTTCACATCATCCAGGGCATGATCGCCATCGGCTCGGGCGGCGTGCTGGGCCTTGGCTTCATGCAGGGCACGCAGACGCACCTGGAATTTATCCCCGAGCGCACCACCGATTTCATCTTTGCCGCGTTCTCGGAAGAGTTCGGCCTGCTGGGCAATCTGTTCCTGATTGGCGCCTTTGTTTTCCTGATCCTGCGCGGCCTGACGATTGCGCTGGAAGCCTCGACCCTGTTTTCGCGCTTGCTGGCCGGCAGCGTGACCATGATCTTCTTCACCTACGCCTTCGTGAACATGGGCATGGTCAGCGGCATCGTGCCGGTGGTGGGCGTGCCCCTGCCCTTCATCAGCTACGGCGGCACCGCCATGGTCACCCTGGGCCTAGCCGTAGGCATCCTCATGGCTATCGCCAAATCCAAGAGGCTGGTGCAAAGCTGATCTACTTGCGGGACAGACCAAGATTTGCGCAGCAAATTTGCTCTGTCCCCAACCATTCGAGGCCTTTGCGGGGCAGACCAAGATTTGCGCAGCAAATTTGCTCTGTCCCCAACCGTTCGAGGCCTTTGCGGGACAGACCAAGATTTGCGCAGCAAATTTGCTCTGTCCCCAACTGATTAAATGCGGCCTGTTTCGGGCGGCCGAAACAGCAAATGGACTATGAACTTCAGTTTCGTCACTGCGAGGAGCGAAGCGACGCGGCAGTCCATGTCCGAAGGTATTCCTGCATGGATCGCCACGGCCTTCGGCCTCGCGATGACGGGGGTGCATACCTTCCGGGGGAGAGGGGTTGTCATTGCGAGGAGCGCAGCGACGCGGCAATCCATGACTTCCAGCTACATGGACTGCCGCGCTTCGCTCGCAGTGACGAAATGGATGGCATGGATCGCCACGGTCCCGCGAGTACGAGGCAAATCCACGGAATCTAATACCCCCCTAAAATGCCCCAATGATCTCTCGCGAACCCACCATCGAACGTCTGGCCGTGGCCAAGGCGCTGTTGCTTACTCCCTTTGGCCTGGATGAAACCCATCTGGCCCAGGCGCTTGGCGAAATCCGCGCGCACCGGGTGGATGAGGCCGACCTGTATTTTCAGTACACGCGCTCCGAAGGCTGGAGTCTGGAAGAGGGCATCGTCAAGACCGGCTCGTTTTCCATCGACCAGGGTGTGGGTGTGCGCGCCGTCAGTGGCGAGAAGACTGCGTTTGCCTATTCGGACGACATTTCGCTCTCGTCGCTGCTGGACGCCGCGCGCACGGTACGCACCATTTCTGCCGCCGCCCAAAAGGGACGCGCGAAAGTTGCCGTCAGAAATGTTGCCAAGGCACGCTCGCTCTATCCCGGCGTGGACCCGATTGCCAGCCTGGACAGCGCCACCAAGGTGGCCCTGTTGGGCAAGGTGGAGCGGCTGGCGCGTGCCAAAGACCCGCGCGTGGCCCAGGTGATGGCCGGGCTGGCCAGTGAGTACGACGTGGTGCTGGTGGCGCGTGCCGACGGCACGCTGGCGGCCGACGTGCGCCCGTTGGTGCGCCTGTCGGTCACGGTGATTGCCGAGCAAAAGGGGCGTCGCGAAGTGGGCTCGTCTGGCGGCGGCGGTCGCTTTGGCCTGGCCTATTTTGACGACGCGCAGATTGAAAAATACGTCGATCAGGCGGTGCATGCCGCCTTGACCAACCTTGAAGCGCGCCCCGCGCCGGCCGGCGAGATGACCGTGGTGCTCGGGCCGGGTTGGCCAGGCATCCTGCTGCACGAAGCCATCGGCCACGGGCTCGAAGGTGACTTCAACCGCAAGGGCTCAAGTGCGTTTGCCGGGCGCGTGGGCCAGCGCGTGGCGGCCAAGGGAGTGACCGTGCTCGACGACGGCACCATCGCCCAACGGCGCGGCTCGCTTAACGTGGACGACGAGGGCAACGCCAGCCAGCGCAATGTGCTGATTGAGGACGGCATCCTCAAGGGCTATATCCAGGACACGATGAACGCGCGGCTGATGGGCGTGGCACCTACCGGCAATGCGCGGCGCGAGAGCTACGCCAACGTACCCATGCCGCGCATGACCAACACCTACATGCTCGGCGGCGACAAAGACCCGCAGGAGATCGTCAAGAGCATCAAGAAGGGCTTGTACGCCACCAACTTTGGCGGTGGGCAGGTGGACATTACCTCGGGCAAGTTCGTGTTCTCTGCCAGCGAAGCCTACTGGGTGGAAAACGGCAAGATTCTCTACCCGGTCAAGGGCGCCACGATTGTCGGCAACGGCCCCGACGCACTCACGCGCGTGAGCCTGATCGGCAACGACATGCAGCTCGACAGCGGCGTGGGCACCTGCGGCAAGGAAGGCCAGAGCGTACCCGTAGGCGTGGGCCAACCGACCCTGCGCATCGATGGGTTGACGGTGGGTGGTACTGCCTGAATGCACCGCCTGAGTGAAACCAGAAATCGACTGTGCTACATTTAGCCCCATGCATTCAGCCCGTTTTTACTTTAGCTACTTCTGGTTCTCAAGCGCTTCGGCGGTAGAGAGATTTGAACGTACCCACTAAAAACGTCCCGAATTCTCCAAAAACCGCCGGCAACCCGGCGGTTTTTTTTTGCCTTGTGATGTATTGATTTGTTTTGATTTAGGAGCCTTTCATGACGACAAAAGCCGCCTCCCCCTCGGATGCCTGGTACCAGCGCACTGCCCGCCCCGCAGACCGCACCAGTAAAACCGACGATGAGCGCATTGAGAACATTACCGTGTTACCTCCACCAGAACATTTGATCCGTTTCTTTCCCATCCAGGGCACGGCTGTCGAGGCCTTGATCACCGACACACGCCACGCCATCCACAACATCATGGCGCGCCGCGACGACCGGCTGCTGGTGGTGATCGGGCCGTGCTCGATCCATGACCCGAGTGCCGCGCTGGAATACGCGCGCCGCCTCAAGGCGCAGCGCAGCAAGTACGCCGATACGCTTGAGATCGTGATGCGCGTTTATTTCGAGAAGCCGCGCACCACCGTGGGCTGGAAGGGGTTGATCAACGACCCCTATCTGGACGAGAGCTTTCGCATTGACGAGGGCCTGCGCATTGCGCGCCAGTTGCTGATCGAAATCAACCGCCTGGGGCTGCCCGCAGGCAGCGAGTTTCTGGACGTGATCTCGCCGCAGTACCTGGGCGAGTTGATCGCTTGGGGCGCCATTGGCGCGCGCACCACCGAGAGTCAGGTGCACCGCGAACTGGCTTCGGGGCTGTCAGCGCCGATTGGTTTCAAGAACGGCACCGACGGCAACATCCGCATTGCCACCGATGCCATCCAGGCTGCCGCTGGCGGCCACCACTTTTTGTCGGTACACAAGAACGGGCAGGTGGCGATTGTGCACACCAAGGGCAACCCGGACTGCCACGTCATCCTGCGTGGCGGCAAGGCCACCAACTACGACGCGCAAAGTGTCGCGGCCGCTTGCAAGGAGCTGGAAAAAGCCAAGCTGCCCGCCAGCTTGATGGTGGACTGCAGCCACGCCAACAGCAACAAGCAGCACGAGCGCCAACTCGACGTGGCGCGCGACGTTGCGGCCCAAATCGCAGCGGGCTCCCACAGCGTTTTCGGCGTAATGGTCGAAAGCCATCTGGTGGCCGGCGCGCAGAAGTTCAGCCCGGGCAAGGACCAGGCCGGCGCGCTGGAATACGGCAAGAGCATCACCGACGCCTGCCTGGGCTGGGACGATTCCCTGCAGTGCCTCGACGTGCTGTCCGCAGCCGTCAAGGCCCGCCGCGCCAGGGCCTCTTGATCGTTAAGAAACTGCAAATCGACCACGAGCCACGGTTTCGTCACGGCGAGCGCAGCGCGGCAGCCTATGCAATCCGAAAGGCATGGATTGCTTCACTTCGTTCGCAATGACAGCCTCTCGTCTTCGCGAGGCCATGCCGCACCTCGTCCTCGCGAGGCCGCAGCATCTCGCCCTCGCAAGACCACGCGCCGTCTGGTCATCGCGAGACCACGCACCACCACGTCATCGCGAGACCGTCAGGCCGTGGCGATCCATGGCTTTTTGTCTGTTGTGCGCACGTTCCAATAGTGCACTGACACAGAGCACTATGCCCAAGCAAACTCCGCGGTGAAGTGGCGCAGAAACTGCGGCTGCTTGGTGATTTTTACGCCCCGGATGGCACTGGCCTTTTGCTTGACTTCGGCAATCACCTCGGCGGCGTAGTCGAAGTGCGACTGGGTGTACATGCGCCTTGGAAACGCCAGGCGCACCAGCTCCATGCTGTGGTAGGTCTCGGTGCCATCGGCCAGGCGCTTGCCAAACATCACCGAGCCGATTTCCACGCCCCGGATGCCGCCTTCAAGGTAGAGCGCATTGCACAGCGCCCAGGCCGGGTAGTGCGCCACCGGCATGTCCGGTAGCACGGTCTTGGCGTCGATGTACACGGCGTGGCCGCCGGTGGGTTTGACAAAGCCCACGCCGCAGGCTTCCAACCGCTCGCCCAGGTATTCGGCGGTGCGCAGGCGGTAGCGCAGGTAGTCTTCTTCCATGCCCTCGACCAGGCCCACGGCCAGGGCTTCGAGGTCGCGTCCGGCCAGGCCGCCGTAGGTGGGAAAGCCCTCGGTCATGATGAGCACATTGCGCGCCGCGTCCATCCACTCGTCGCTGCGCAGCACGATAAAGCCGCCGATGTTGACCATGCCGTCTTTCTTGGCGCTCATGGTGCAGCCGTCGCAGTACGAAAACATTTCCTGCACGATCGTCTTGATGGGGGTGTTCTCGTAACCGGGCTCGCGCATCTTGATGAACATGGCGTTTTCGGCAAAGCGGCACACGTCCATGATGAAGGGCTTGCCGTGCGCCTTGAGCAGCTTGGCGTAGGCGCGGATATTGGCCATGGAGACGGGCTGGCCGCCACCGGTGTTGTTGGTTACGGTGAGCATGCCAAAGGGAATGCGGTGGCCCTCGGCCTTGAGCACGGCTTCAACCCGCTCCAGATCGATATTGCCCTTGAACGGGTAGATCAACGCGGGCTGCAGTCCTTCGGCAATCACCAGGTCGAGCGCCTCGATACCCAGGTATTCCAGGTTGGCGCGGGTGGTGTCGAAGTGGCAGTTGTTGGGCACCAGGTCGCCCTTCTTGCACACGGCGGTGAACAATACTTTCTCGGCCGCGCGCCCTTGGTGCGTGGGGATGAAGTGCTTCATGCCGGTGATCTCCTGGATCACGGCTTCCAGGCGGTAAAAGCTGCGCGCTCCGGCGTAGCTTTCGTCGCCTTCCATGATGGCGCCCCACTGGCGGCTCGACATGGCACCGGTGCCGGAGTCGGTGAGCCAGTCAATCAGCACGTCTTCGGCGCGCAGCTTGAAGACGTTGAGCCGGGCGGCTTCGAGCAAGCCTTCGCGCTCGGTGCGCGTGGTCATGCGGATGGGTTCGATGCTCTTGATGCGAAAGGGTTCAATCAGGGTTTTGGGCATGGTCGTCTGCACAGGTTTTAAGAGAAGGCGCAAAGTTATCACTGCTCAAAACGCCGTGGTGTCGGTTATTACCAACAGGGCGAAGATAATTCACCCTTTGTCCTTTTACTTGGAGCTTGAATGAATCTGACAGAAGCCCTCTTGCATGCACTCAAACGCAATGGCGCTCAGCAAATATTTGGAATTCCCGGAGACTTTGCACTTCCCTACTTTCGCATCATCGAGTCCAGCGGCATCCTGCCTCTGATCACCTTGTCGCACGAGCCCGCCGTTGGCTTTGCTGCGGACGCGGCGGCACGCATCAACGGAGGCCTGGGCGTGGCGGCGGTGACCTATGGCGCGGGTGCGCTCAACATGATCAATTCGGTGGCCGCGGCATTTGCAGAAAAGTCGCCACTGGTGGTGATTTCCGGTGGGCCCGGGCGCGGCGAGTCGGCCTCGGGGCTGCTGCTGCACCACCAGGCCAAGACGCTGGACTCGCAGTTCCAGATCTTCAAGGAAATCACGGTTGAGCAAGTGCGCCTGGACGACGCGGCGCGCGCCCCGGCCGACATTGCGCGCGCCTTGAGCGCGTGCCTGCGCCTGTCGCAGCCGGTGTACATCGAGATTCCGCGCGACATGGTGGCCGAGCCCTGCGCTGAAGTACCTGCCCTGCTGCCCGCTACGGTGGATGCACAGGCGCTGGACGCTTGCGTGGATGAAATCCTGCAGCGCCTGGAGCAGGCCCACGACCCGGTGCTGATGGTGGGTGTCGAAGTTCGCCGCTTTGGCCTGGAGCCGCAGGTCGCGCAACTCGCGCACCGACTCGGCCTGCCGGTGGTCACCAGTCTGATGGGGCGCGGCCTGCTCTCCGATGCCGACGCGCCCCTGATGGGCACCTACATGGGCGTGGCGGGCATGCCCGACGTCACCCAGCGGGTGGAACGCTCAGACGGCTTGTTCCTGCTGGGCGTGATTGTGTGTGACACCAACTTTGGCGTGTCCTCCACCAAGATCGACATGCGCAAGACCATCCAGGCACTCAATGGCCAGGTGTCCATGGGCTACCACACCTACGCCCAGATTCCACTCTCGGCGCTGGTGGAGCGCTTGCTCGCACGCGTGGGCGCACCCCGGCCCAAGCCGAGCTTTGGCAAGCCGGTGTACCCCACCGGGCTGCAGGCCGACGGAGCCAGTATTGCGCCGCTGGACATTGCCACGGCGGTCAACGACCTGATGGACAAGCACGGCAAGATGCCCATTGCCAGCGACATGGGCGATTGCTTTTTCACGGCCATGGACATGGCGCACACGGCCTTGGTGGCGCCGGGCTACTACGCCACCATGGGTTTTGGCGTGCCCGCGGGCCTGGGGCTACAGGCGGCAACCGGCCTGCGCCCGCTGATTCTGGTGGGCGACGGGGCGTTTCAGATGACCGGCATGGAGCTGGGCAACTGCAAACGCTATGGCTGGGACCCGATCGTGCTGCTGTTCAACAACGCCAGTTGGGAAATGCTGCGCACCTTCCAGCCCGAGTCGGCCTTCAACGACCTGGGCCACTGGGGCTACGCCGAAATGGCGGCGGGCATGGGTGGCGACGGGGTGCGCGTGGGCACGCGCGCTGAGTTGGCGGCGGCGCTGGAGCGGGCCCTGGCAACGCGCGGGCGCTTTCAGTTGATCGAGATCACCATTCCCCGGGGGGTGCTCTCGCCCACGCTGCAGCGTTTTGTGGCAGGCGTGAAGCGACTCAACGCTACGGCACAATAGCCCCATGATTCCCATCACGACTGAATCCGCCTGGCGCGGCACCTCCGACTGCCGTAACTGCGGCATTCGGGACATGGTGCTGTTTGCCGATCTGGACGAAAAGGACTTTGACCTGATCCATGCGCCCATTGACGACATGGATTTTCGTGCCGGAGCGACGCTGTTTCAGGAGGGTGGGGCGGCGGTGGGGGTGTTCACGCTGCGCTCCGGCATGATCAAGCTGGTGCGTAGCACGGCCGACGGGCGCCAGCGCATCGTGCGTGTGCTGCGTCCGGGCGATGTGGTGGGGTTGGAGGCGCTCTCCGATGCGCGCTACGACACCGACGCTGTGGCGCTGACCGAAGTGCTGGTGTGCCGCATTCCGCTGTCGGTGGTGCACGATCTGGCCGCCCAGTCGCCGCGCCTGCACAAGCGCATGATGGAAAAGTGGTCGCGCAGCCTCAAGGACGCCGATGACTGGCTGGCCGATCTGAATTTCGGCACCGCGCGCATCCGGGTGAGCAACTTCATCCTCAAGATGCGCAGCCAGACCGACGCCGAGATTGCAACCATTTTTGCGCGCGAAGACATGGGTGCCATGCTCGACCTGAAGATGGAGACGGTCAGCCGCGAAGTCAGTGCGCTGGTGCGCGAACAGGTGATCGAACCGCTGGACAAGGCAGGACGCGTGTACCGCTTGCTGCGGCTCAAGGACTTGCAGCCCGCGTGATCCCGAAAGTGGCGCACGCGGCTATTTGCGGGCTGCGGCTGCGGCGTCTTCGTTCATCTTGCGGTTGAAGTAGCGCACAAAGAAGACGCCCATGCCCAGCATGAAGAGGATGGAGCCGATACTCATCAGTCCGTAATCGGTGGAAAACAGGTCGGTCAGCAGTTTCATGGCGAGGACTCCTTGGGAAGACCGCGCCAGTGTGCGCTCAAGGGTGGCTTGGGTGAGTGATCTGCATCACTCGGGCACCGCTGAATTTGCGCCACCCTGCTGCAGGGCGGCGATCAGTTTGAGGTGGATGCCGCCAAAGCCGCCATTGCTCATGCACAGCACATGGTCACCCGCTCGGACCTCTTGCATCACCCGGGCCACCACGGCGTCGATGCTTGCGCCCACGTGCGCGCGCGCGCCCATGCTGGCCAGCGCCTCGGACGCGTCCCAGTCCAGCCCGCCGGCGTGGCAAAAAGCCAGGTCGGCTTGTTCCAGGCTCCAAGGCAACTGGGCCTTCATGGCGCCGAGCTTCATGGTGTTGCTGCGCGGCTCAAACACCGCCAGGATGCGTTCTGCACCGACGCTACGCCGCAGCCCGTTGATGGTGGTGCGGATGGCCGTGGGGTGGTGGGCAAAGTCGTCGTAGATGGTGACCGGCTTGGCCGACGCCTGCGCGCCCTGCCACGGCACGTGAGCGCGCACTTCCATGCGGCGCTTGACGTTTTCAAAGCGGGCCAGCGCCGTTGCGGCCACGTCAGGTGCCACACCCACATGCTCGGCGGCGGCAATTGCAGCCAGCGCGTTGAGCTGGTTGTGCACGCCGCCCAGGCTCCATTGGACCCGGCCCACTGGCTTGCCCTGGCGCAAAACATCAAACGCGTCGGGTTCGCCCTGGGCGGTGAAATCGTTGACGGCGGAGCCAAAGCTGCAGACCTGGCTCCAGCAGCCCTGGTGCAAAACACGGGTCAGGCTCTCTTCCAGACCGTTGACCACGATCCGCCCGGTGGACGGCACGGTGCGCACCAGGTGGTGGAACTGGCGCTCGATGTCGGCCACGCTGTCAAAGATGTCGGCGTGGTCAAACTCCAGGTTGTTGAGGATGGCGGTGCGCGGGCGGTAATGAACAAACTTGCTGCGCTTGTCGAAGAACGCGGTGTCGTACTCGTCGGCCTCAATCACAAAGCAGTTCCCGCTGCCCAGGCGCGCAGACACGCCAAAGTTCATTGGCACGCCACCGACCAGAAAGCCCGGGCGCATGCCTGCGCTCTCAAGAATCCAGCTCAGCATGGCGCTGGTGGTGGTCTTGCCGTGGGTACCTGCCACGGCAAGCACGTGGCGGCCTTGCAGCACGTGTTCGGCCAGCCATTGCGGGCCGCTGGTGTAGGGAGCGCCTGCATCGAGCACCGCTTCCATCAGCGGGAACTTGGGGCTGCCATCGGCCAACCGGGCGCGGCTGACGACGTTGCCGACCACGTACATGTCGGGCCACAGCGCCATCTGCTCGGTGCCAAAGCCTTCGATCAGGTCGATGCCCAGGGCGCGCAACTGATCGCTCATGGGGGGGTAGACGCCCGCGTCGCAGCCGGTGACCTGATGCCCCGCTTCGCGTGCCAAGGCTGCCAAGCCACCCATAAAGGTGCCACAAATACCAAGAATATGGATGTGCATGCGCAGATTCTATAGGCGCGCAGGGCTTGGGCGGCGGTGCACAATGGTGCCATGGACGAGTTGAAGGAGCAAATCGCCGCCGTGGCGGCCCGCATGGTGGTGGAGGAAGGGCTGGAAGCGGGTCCGGCCAAGCGCCGCGCGCTCAAAGAAATGGGATTGAGCGCACACACCGCCCTGCCCAACAACGCGCTGGTGGAGGAGCAGGTAGCGCTCTACATCGCCGAGTTCTGCTCCGATACCCAGCCTGCCGAACTCCAGGTGCTACGCCGCATTGCCTTGCAGTGGATGGAGCGGCTGGCCGCTTTTCGCCCACATCTGACCGGTCCCGTCTGGCACGCAACGGCCACGCGCATGAGCGACATCACTCTGCAGTTGTTTTGCGACGACCCCAAATCGGCCGAAATCGGCCTGATCGACATGGGTGTGCGCTACGAACCGCATACCGTGATGGGGCTGCAAGGCGAACCTGTGGACGCGCTTTACGTGCAGGTGCGTTGCGTCGAGCTCCAGGCCTATGTGGGCTTGCGCTTGGTGGTGTACGACTTTGACGACCTGCGCGGCCTGCCCCGCTCTGACGCGCTGGGTCGCCGTCCGCGCGGCGATCTGGCAGCCGTGCGCCAATTGGTGCATGATCCGATTCCATGAATCAATCCATTGAACCCGCCGATTTGGACGTACTTGCCAGCCGGCAGCAGCGCCAGCGCCGCGCCATGGTCGGTGTGGCGGTGGCCGCTGGTCTGGGTGGGCTCGGTTTGGCCCACTGGTGGAATCCACGCGCCTCCGGCGGAGAACCGGTGCCGGGCTTTTGGGGTCTGCAGTGGGACGCGCCGAGCGGTGGCGTGGTGCGCGCCCAGGCATTTCAAGGACAATTTCTGCTGCTTAACTTCTGGGCAACCTGGTGTCCCCCGTGCATCGAAGAGTTGCCACTAATCAACGCCTTCTATCGTGAAAATAAGGCTAACGGTTGGCAAGTGCTGGCTTTGGCTGTTGACAGGTTGGAGCCGGTGAAAACCTTCTTGAGTCATAACGCGCTCGATTTTGCGGTGGGAATGGCGGGCACCGGTGGTTCAGACCTGGGTCAACGGCTGGGAAATCTCACCGGCGGCCTGCCGTTTTCGGTGGCCATCGGGCGCGACGGCCAGGTCGCACAGCGCAAGCTTGGACGCTTGAGCGCACAGGATCTGGACGGCTGGCGTCGTTTAGAATGAGCCTGGCGGGCGTCGGCGAGGGTGTTGTCGGGGCTCGAGCGGAACTTCCTGTTCTGTAACGATATTCAAAGTTGCATTCGATTTAACAGCAATTAAATGCTATTGGTTACATTTTGATGAATTTTTGCGGTAAATTCGCGGCATGCCGTATCTGGCGCTGCAGGAGTACACATGGATTTGCGCAAACTAAAAACACTGATTGACCTGGTGTCCGATTCCAACGTTTCGGAGTTGGAGATTACCGAGGCCGAAGGCAAGGTTCGTATTGTCAAGGGCGGGATGCCCATGGTGCAAGGCTATGCACCGGCCCCTCAGGTCATGGTAGCGCCTGTAGCAGCGCCCCAGCCGGTAGCGGATGCTGGGGTAGCTGCAGCCCCCGCGCCGGTGGTGGTTGAAGCGCCCACGGGCCACACCGTCAAGTCGCCCATGGTAGGCACGTTTTACCGCTGCGCGTCTCCGGGGTCACGCTCTTTTGTCGAGATTGGCGATGTGGTCAAGGAAGGCGACACCATTTGCATCATCGAGGCTATGAAGATCCTCAACGAAATTGAGGCCGACAAGTCGGGCACGATCTCGCGCATCCTGTGTGAGAACGGGCAGGCGGTCGAATATGGCCAACCGCTTTTCATCATCGAATAGGCCCGCGCGGGTACTCGCATGTTCAAAAAAATACTGATCGCCAACCGCGGTGAGATTGCCCTTCGCATTCAGCGTGCATGCCGCGAGATGGGCATCAAGGCGGTGATGGTCTACTCCGAAGCCGACCGCGAAGCCAAATACGTCAAGCTCGCGGAAGAGGCGGTATGCATCGGCCCCGCAGCTTCGGCGCAAAGTTACCTCAATATGCCGGCCATCATTTCGGCGGCTGAAGTGACCGACGCAGAAGCGATTCACCCCGGCTACGGCTTTTTAAGCGAAAACGCCGACTTTGCCGAGCGGGTCGAAAAGAGCGGCTTTCAGTTCATTGGCCCCACGCCGGAATCGATCCGCATCATGGGCGACAAGGTTTCGGCCAAGCAGGCGATGATTCGCGCCGGTGTGCCCTGTGTGCCCGGCTCCGAAGGCGAGTTGCCCGACGATCCGGCACAGATTCGGCGCATCGCCAAGGCGATTGGTTATCCGGTCATCATCAAGGCGGCTGGCGGCGGCGGCGGGCGCGGCATGCGGGTGGTGCACACCGAAGCGGCGCTGATCAATGCCGTGGCCATGACCAAGGGCGAGGCCGGTGCCGCGTTCAACAACCCAGCGGTGTACCTGGAGAAATTTCTCCAGAACCCGCGCCACATCGAAATCCAGATCCTGGCCGACAAGTTCAAGAATGCGGTGTATCTGGGTGAGCGTGATTGCTCGATGCAGCGGCGCCACCAGAAGATTCTGGAAGAGGCGCCCGCGCCGGGAATCAACCGCAAACTGATCGAGCGTATTGGCGAGCGCTGCGTAACGGCGTGCAAGAAGATTGGCTACCGAGGTGCTGGAACCTTCGAGTTTCTGTACGAAGACGGCGAGTTTTACTTTATCGAAATGAACACCCGGGTCCAGGTGGAGCATCCGGTGACCGAGATGGTGACCGGCGTGGACATCGTCAAGACGCAGATCATGGTGGCAGCCGGGGAGAAACTACCGTTTACCCAGCGCCAACTCTCCGTGCGCGGGCACGCCATTGAATGCCGCATCAACGCCGAAGACCCATTCAAGTTCATCCCCTCTCCGGGCCGTGTGACCATGTGGCACGCGCCGGGCGGCCCTGGTGTGCGGGTGGATTCCCACATCTACACCAACTACTTTGTACCGTCCAACTACGATTCGATGGTGGGCAAGCTCATCGTCCATGGCGATACGCGCGAGCAGGCCATGGCGCGCATGCGCACCGCCCTGGCTGAAACCGTGGTTGAGGGCATCAACACCAATATTCCCTTGCACCGAGAGTTGATGGTGGATGCCAAATTCATGGAAGGCGGCACCAACATCCACTATCTGGAGCATTGGCTCGAACAGCACAAGCGCTAGTTAGTTGAGCGATGTTTGAACTCAGCCTGATGTGCCCCGAGGGCCTGGTCGAAGTGCTCAGCGATGCGCTCGATGCGCTGGACGCCTTGAGCGTGAGCGTAGAAGACGCCGACGCGCAGACCGACGCCGAGCAGGCCTTGTTTGGCGAGCCCGGTATGCCCGCACCCAAGGACGGCTGGCAGCGCTCGCGCGTGACCGCCCTGTTTGCCGACGAAGCGCTCGCGCGTGACGCGGCAAGTGTGCTGCAGGCGCAGGACTTTTTCCCACAGTGCCAGTTGCTGGGCATGGCGGCGGTGCCGGACCAGGATTGGGTGCGCCTGACCCAGTCGCAATTTGCGCCGGTGGAAATCACGCCCGAGTTCTGGATTGTTCCCACCTGGCACGCGCCCCCCGCGCAAGCGCGGCGCGTGATCCGGCTCGACCCGGGCTTGGCGTTTGGTACCGGAACCCATCCCACCACGCGCATGTGCTTACGCTGGATTGCAGCGTATCCGCAGGCCGCGCGCGTGCTCGACTACGGATGTGGCTCGGGCATCCTGGCCATCGGTGCTGCCATGTACGGGGCCGCCGAGGTGGTTGCGGTGGATATCGACCAAGCTGCGGTCGAATCCACCCGGCAGAATGCGGCGGCCAACGGCGTTGAAGTGGTGGCCGGACTGCCTGAGCGCGCCAGCGGGCAGTACGACCTGGTGCTGGCCAATATTCTTGCCACGCCGCTGAAAGTGCTTGCCCCTTTGCTGTGCGCCCATGTGGGAACGGGCGGGCACCTGGTGCT
Source organism: uncultured beta proteobacterium (assembly GCA_903863395.1). Taxonomy (GTDB): domain Bacteria; phylum Pseudomonadota; class Gammaproteobacteria; order Burkholderiales; family Burkholderiaceae_C; genus Allorhodoferax. Next base: position 1,466 of record CAIPBW010000141.1, on the reverse strand, counting down.
GGCGGGCATTCTGGAGCGCCAGACACAAGAGCTGGTGCAGGCCTACGCGAGCCTGTGCGCGTTAAGCGTTGCCGATAGCGAAGACGGCTGGGTGCTGATGACCGCGCAGTTCTAGCGGTAGCGGCGCGGCATCGTCACTACAATGCCTCGCTGATGAGCCTCATTACCCGTTGCCCCGCCTGCTCCACGATGTACCGGGTCGTGCCCGACCAGTTGCGCGTGTCCGAAGGTTGGGTGCGCTGCGGCCAGTGCGACGAGGTATTTGACGCCAACGCACACTTGCAGTCCGAACCGCTCGAACAGGAAGCGGCTTCCGAGCCCATGGACGATGCCGGTGCGCCCCTGGACGATGTTCGCGGTGAGGCGGAGCGTGATCCCGTCGCGCCCGACCAGGCGCGGGAGCCGTTTCTTGAAGATCAAGCGCCGACGCCAGCGTACGCAGCCGAGCCCTCTTTCGAAGTTGCCCCTCAGGAAGAAGAGGATGCGGCTGCGGGTGAACCTCAAGCACAGGCCGATGCAGAAGCCGGCACCGAAGCTGAAGCAGAAGGTGATGTTGAAGCAGCAGCCCAAGCCGAACTGGCTCCCGATGTACTGCAGGAACCCCGGCTCGACCAAGTGCCTTTATCGCTTCGCTATGTTCCACCGGACGCGCGAAGCTTGTCGTTCATGCGAGTAGCGCCGACTTCCTCCCCCTGGCACCGCACCGGTGTACGGGTCGCCTTGGCGCTGTTGAGCGTTGTGCTGATGCTGCTGCTTGCGCTGCAAGTGCTGATGCAGGAGCGCGATGCCATTGTGGCCGTCGCCCCGCAGAGCAAAGCCATGCTCGAGGCCTTGTGTGAACCGTTGGGTTGCCGTGTTGCGCCCTTGCGCCAGATGGAAGCGGTGGTGATTGAGAGTTCGTCGTTTGCCAAGGTGCACGCCGACGTATACCGATTGAACGTGACCTTGAAGAACAGCGCGCAGTTGCCCATTGCCATCCCCGACCTGGAACTGACCCTGACCGACATTCAGGACCAACCGGTGCTGCGCCGCGTTTTTGCTGCTGCCGAACTACAGACAAAGTCGGACGCAATGGCGGCCAACTCCGAGCTGAACGCCTCGCTCGCCGTGAGCGTCAAGCTCCCAGGTGCCACAGAAAAGATTTCAGGCTATCGCCTGCTGGCTTTCTACCCGTAGACGCTCACCGGTGCACACCCATGCTGGGCGCGCCCAATGAAAAAAGCCCGAAGTCGAAAGACTTCGGGCTTTACAACCTTCAAGCGCGCTGATTAGGGCTTGCTAGCGGTTGGGAACGGCCACGCAGCCTGAGGACTCAGGGTCGTTTGGGCAGCGGGCGCAGCAGGTGCTGCTTTGGCAGCGGGTGCTTTCGCGGCTTTCTTCGCAGCCGGCTTTTTGGCTGCCTTTTTAGCTGCTGGCTTTTTTGCTACCACCGCCTTTTTGGCGGGGGTCTTTTTTGCCGCAGCCTT
>CAIPBW010000140.1 GCA_903863395.1 uncultured beta proteobacterium | reverse complement strand
TTGCTGGCTTTCGCGCTCGGCAAGCTGCGACTGAATTTCCTTGAGCATGCTGTCGGTCATCATGGCGCGCAGGGCCGCAATGTCGGAGCGGTCCCAAGCGGCTTGCAGCGTCACAAAGTTGGTTTTGGCAGCGCGCAGAAAACCTTCGCTGTCAAACCCGGCCGGAACGCCCCAGCTTTGCGAGCCAAGCAAGGCCGAACCGATCATGGAGCCAGATGAACCCGATTCCAGCGGCATGGTCGAACTGCGCTCCCAGGGCCGGGCCGAGGCGTCGTTGCCCACGGTTTCGGGGCGGTAGCCTTTGGCGGTGGTCACTGGCACATTGTCAGCACCCGCATAGGCAAACGGGCTGGCTTGAGAATTTTCGGCAGAGGCACGCCGTGCGCGCATCACCATGCCGATCACCATCACCAGCCCCATCGCCAGCAACGCAAACATCAGAATGCTGCCAAAGGCCTCGCCCATGCCAAGCGAATGCGCCAGCCAGGCCAGGCCCAAACCGGCGGCCAGACCGCCCAACATGGCCCCCCAGGGACGCCGTGGCGCTTGGGGTGCGGGCGCAGGTGCCGGGGGTGGCGCAGGGCGCGCGCCAGCGTTGTTCATGCCCTGTGCAGGCGGCGCCGGAGCAACCGAGGGTGCCTCGCGCTGCGTCACGTTGCCCGACTGCTGGCCAATCGACTTGCCGCCGCCCAGGCGCTTGGCCTGCGCATTGACGCCACCGAGTGCCAGCAACGCAACCAAAATCCATGTCCACAATTTCATACCAACTCCCACCTTGTTGTTCTCGTCAGTTAAGGCTATTTCAGCCTTTCACAAGTGCGTCAGCACTTGATTCCCACGTGCAAGGCTACTACGCCCGCAGTCATGTTGTGGAAATCCACGTGGCCAAAACCCACTTGCTGCATCATTGTCTTGAGCTCCTGCTGGCCCGGGTGCATGCGGATTGACTCGGCCAGGTATTGGTAGCTGGAGTCGTCACCGGCCACCAGTTTGCCCAGGCGCGGCAGGATCTTGAACGAATACCAGTCATACATTTTTTCCAGCGGCGGTGCCACTTTGGAAAACTCCAGCACCAGCAGTTTGCCACCGGGCTTGAGCACACGGTTCATCTCGGCCAGTGCGACTTCCTTATGCGTCATGTTGCGCAGGCCGAACGCCACGCTCACGACGTTGAAGTAGTTGTCGGGAAAGGGAAGCTTCTCGGCATCGCAGACCAGCGTGGGCAGCACCACTCCGGCGTCAAGCAGGCGGTTGCGTCCGGTGCGCAGCATGGCTTCGTTGATATCGGTGTGCACCACCTGCCCGGACTTGCCTACCTTTTTGGCAAACGCCATGGCCAGGTCACCGGTGCCACCGGCAATGTCGAGCGCCCTGTCGCCTTCGTGCAGGTTGGCCACCATCACCGTGTAGGCCTTCCAGGCGCGATGCAAGCCCATCGACATCAGGTCGTTCATGAGGTCGTACTTGGGCGCTACCGAATCGAACACGCCGCGCACATGGCGGGCCTTGTCGGACTCGTCTACGGATTGGAAACCAAAATGGGTGGTAGTCATGCGCGAATTCTACCTAGCGGCTCGCGCAACTCGGGGCGCCCTTGGGCGGCATGGGTGTGTCGCGGTCGAGCTGGGCCGCTTCCAGGCTTTGGGCGTAGTCTTTCCAGAGCTGCTCCTGCTGCGCGCCCAGAAAGTAGAGGTAGTCCCAGGAATAGATGCCGCTGTCGTGCCCGTCCGAGAACCGGGGCTGCACCGCATAGTTGCCCACCGGCTCGATGGCCTCGATCAGCACCTCGCGCTTGCCGGTTTGCAGCGTTTCCTGGCCCGGGCCGTGTCCCTTCACCTCAGCCGAGGGCGAAAAAACCCGCATCAGTTCAAACGGAATGCGAAAGCGCGCACCGTCCGAAAAAGAAATCTCCAGCATGCGCGACTGCGCGTGCACCGTAATGCCTTCGGGCAGCGGCGTGCCCGTTTTCAAACCTGCCATAGCAATGTGCCCAATCCAAAAAGTGATTTGGCGGTCTAGAACCTGGCAGTGAGATTGACGTGAAGCTTTTCATCCCCCACTGCGGGAGGCGCTGCACCGGTACCCGCTGGCGGTGTGCCACCGGTCACGATACGCCCCCACTCGGCGCTCAAACCAACCGACCCGATGGTATAGCGCAGGCCCAGACCCGCACTTGCCAACTGATCGCTGCTGAGCTTACCACTGGAAGTCAGATCGGTGTCGTTGCTGCTCAGGCGACCCGCGTCCACGAAGGTGTGAAAGCGCAGCCCGGGCCACCACTCGGGTGTGGAGAATTCCAGTGTGGCCGCCACGCCGCTGTCGCCCGAGAGCACGCGCTCACCAGTGCCGCGCACCGAAGACGAGCCCCCAATGCCAAACTGCTCACCGGCAATCAGTGCATGGGGCGAGTACTGCAGTTGTCCGCGCACATTCCACAGCCAGCCACTGGCAAAGCTGCCCATGTAATTGGCGCCCATGCGCAGGGCCGTCCAGTTGACCGTGCGGATGCGCGCGTCGTCGCTCTGGTAGGCCTCCAGGTTGTTGCCCGTGCTGCCGGGCACGTTGACTGAAACCTCGGCGTTGTAGTTGAAGGCGCTCGCATCGGCCTCCACGCGCACGTTGTAGCCCAGCGTCAGCGGCATGCTGCCACGGTCAAGCGCGCCCTGCACCGCCACGCCATCGACCTTGCTGGCGTTGAACTGCTTGCTCTCCAGCCCGACGGACCAGTAGGTTCTGCGCCCGCCGTCGGGCGGCAGGTAGTGGTTGTAGCTCAGGCCAAAGGTTTGCCCTGCGCCTGAACTGCTAAACGTGCCAAAGTTGCCAACCACATCGGAATTGGTGTAGCTCACCCCGACCACGCCCCCCAGCCGGTACAGCGGCACGCGGTAGTTCAGGCCGACTTGCATCACATCGTTGCCGCGCTCCAACGAGGTGGTGTAAGCGGCAGAAAACTGGTGGTCCAGCCCCCACACGTTGGAGTGCGCCGCTACCACCGAGAAGCGGTCGTTGCCGGTGGCAGTTGATCCGGTGTTGGCCAAGCCGGTGGACAGGCTCCAGGGGCGCGACTCCTTGACCAGCACGCGTGCGTCAATCTTGTCGGGCTGGTCTGACTCCTTGAGCGAGACCTGCACCTGCTTGCCCGGGTTTTCGTTGGCGATGGCAGTCTGCACCGCCAGCGCGCGGAAGTTGGGCGCTTCGCCAGCGCGCAACTCGGGCAAGCTGGCGCGAATATTTTCTTCGGTGTAGGCCGTGTTGCCTTCCACCGTAACCTTGCCAATCACAAACTTGACGACGTTGAGCTTGACCCTGTCGCCCATTTCCTGCGGCGGCAGGTAGACGCGATGCAAAGCGTAGCCCTGGTCCTTGAGTGCAGCTTCCAGCGCAGCGGTGGCCTTTTGCAGCGTGTCAATGCTGCCCTGCGTGCCGATAAACGGTGCCAGGATCAACGTGGTCTGCGCCGAGTCCAGCGGAATGTCGCCAGTGAGTTCAAAACCCCGAATCGGGAATTGCGTGGCCGCACTCGCAGCGCCGGGTGTGGCCGCTTGTGCCAGTGCCGCTGTGGGGCACCAGGCAAGCAAAGCCAGCGCCGTGAGCGCGGGCGCAACGCGGCGTGCGCGTGAGGAGGAATGGAGCCAAAGAGAACTGGGCATTTGCGTCACCACGATTAGCGGCACATATTGGAGCCAATGCCCAGTTCGCTCAACACGTTGAGCAGCATGGGATTGGAGGAGTTGGGCATGGGCACGGTGTCAGCCTGCAGGAACAAGGGCATGCTCTCGGGGCGGCCAGTGCGCCCGTCCTTGCCCGCGTAGCCGGTTTCGCCGCGGCCCAGTTGCAAGGTTTGCGAAGCCGTTACCACCTCGATATGGCCCTCGCGCACAAACACGAACAGGCCTTCGTCTTCACCCGACACACCGCCGCTGGAGAACAGTTGCGGCATATTGACCTGCACCCGGTCAGGGCGCGCCAGGTCTTCCAGGGTGGACGCCGTTAAGGGGCGAATACCGTCGCGGCTGACAAACAAGCCCTCACCGGCTTGCAGGGTTTGCAAGGCGCTGCTGCCGTTGGGCGTGACCTCACTCGTGCCCAGCCAGGTAAAGAAACTGCAGGCGTCGCTTGCGGCGCAGTCCAGGTCCAGGCCGGTGCCGCGAATGCCGATGGTGGCGGTGGCGGTGGTAAAGCCCACGTTGCGGGTATTGGCCTTGCCGATCAGGCCGGTAAGGGCGCGCAATGAGCCGCGCAACAGCGACACCAGAAAGCGCCCCTCGTTGGGGTTCTTGTTGTCAAACACAAACGAGTCCACCCGGAACTGGGTGTTGCTGCCCAACGTGAGCCGGCTCTCGTCCCGAAACGC
>CAIPBW010000139.1 GCA_903863395.1 uncultured beta proteobacterium | reverse complement strand
TTTGCCCATGGCGCATGCTGCGCATGCCGCGCTTTTCGTTGTAGAACACCTGCAAGGTGCCGTAGAAGTTGCGCACCGTCACTTCGGAGCCGCCGGTTTCTTCCAGGTGGTCGTCAATGCGCAGCCAGGTCAGGGCGAGCAGCGCCAGCGCGGTCAGCGCCAGCGTGGCGGTGCGTGCGCGCGGTTGCTTGAACGCCACCGTAGGGATGATGGCAATGGCCGCCACCAGCCCGGTGAGCACGATGCCGATGGACAGCTCGTAGTTGCTGTTAAACCAGTACGGCGCGACCACGCCCACGAAAAAGCCACCCACCGCACCGCCCACCGAGAGCATCAGGTAGTAGCCGGTCAGGTGGCTGGGGTGGGGCTGCAGGTGCGAGAGTTCGCCGTGGCAGACCATGCAGGCGACAAAGAATGCCGACAGGTTCAGACCCATCGACACATAAATCGGCAATTCGTTCAGCCCCAGCGTGGGCAGGTAGGCCAAAAGCGCCAGCCCGACCACGAACAGCGGCACAAAGATCTTGCGCTGGTACCAGCCACGGCGCTCATAGCTCAGGATGAACGACAGCAGGTACAGCGCCAGCGGCGCAACCCAGATCATGGGGATGGGTGCGATATTGGTGGTGAGAAAACTGGTGTCGGCCACCATCAGGATCGACGGGCACGCCGCCAGCGCAGCCCACAGCAGGCGGTCGTTCCAGCGCGGCGCAGGGCCACTGTCGTGCGCCTGCAGGGGCAGCGCTTGGCCCTTGCGCCCGCGCCAGGCCAGCAATCCGCAGGCCAGCGCAAAGCACAGGTACAGGCCCGACCACAGGTATGACTGCCACAGCGTCGGAAACACCGGTTCCACCGCCACCGGGTAGGCCAGCAGAGCGAGCATCGAGCCAAAGTTGGACAGGGCAAACAGCCGGTAGGGCACCAGGCCCGAGCGCTCGCGCGCAAACCAGGCTTGCAACAGCGGCCCGGTGGTGGAGAGCACAAAGTAGGGCAGGCCGATAGATACCGTGAGCAAGCCCAAAATGCGCAGCGTGGGGTTTTCGTCACCCAGGGGCTTCCAGCCCAGGCTCGGGCTGATCGGAATCAGCGCCAGGCTGACCAGCAGCAAGGCACCATGCACCAGGCTTTGGCGCGACGGTGTGAGGTAGCGCACCACCCAGTGCGAGTAAAAGTAACCCAGTAACAGCACCAGTTGAAAGAACAGCATGCAGGTGGTCCACACCGCAGCGGAGCCGCCAAACCAGGGCAGGATCATCTTGCCGATCAGGGGCTGGACTTGAAACAGAAGGAATGCACTCAGGAAGATGGTCAGGCCATAGTGAGCGGCCAAGCGCAGGTCAATTTTCATCAGATATTCAGGGTTGCACCCAGTCGGAGGGAAACGTGTGGTCAGGGATGGGCTACCCTTGGGGGCTGATGGTACCCTGCATTTGCCCGGCGCTGTGGGGCGGCGCAACGCTGCTAAAGTTCAGGGACTTGGAGCGAATATGAAAAAACTGGTTGTGGCGTTGTGTGCGGTTGTCTGTGTGGGGGCATGGGCCCAGGGCAAGCCGATCAAGATCGGCGAGATCAACAGCTATTCGAGCATGCCGCAGTTCACCACCCCGTACCGCCAGGGTTGGCAGTTGGCGGTGGAAGAGATCAACGCTGCGGGCGGCCTGCTCGGGCGCAAGGTCGAGGTGATTGCGCGCGACGACGCTGGCAAACCCGAAGAGGCGTTGCGCCACGCCATTGAGCTCACCTCCAATGAAAACGTGGACGTGCTCGCCGGGGGCTTTCTCTCCAACGTAGGCTTGGCACTGGCCGATCACGCGCACAAGAACAAGCGCCTGTTTGTCGCCAGCGAGCCGCTCACCGACGCCATCGTCTGGGACAAGGGCAACCGCTACACCTTCCGCCTGCGCCCCAGCACCTACATGCAAGCCGCCATGCTGGTGGAAGAGGCGGCCAAGATGCCCGCCAAGCGCTGGGCGACGATTGCGCCCAATTACGAGTACGGGCAAAGCGCAGTGGCTAGCTTCAAGGAACTGCTCAAGGCACGCCGCCCCGATGTGGAGTTTGTCGGCGAGCAGTGGCCGGTGCTGGGCAAGCTCGAAGCGGGCACCACCTTGCAGGCCATCATGCAAAGCCGCCCGGACGCGATCTTCAACGTAACCTTTGGTGCCGACCTGGCCAAGCTGGTGCGCGAGGGCAACCAACGCAATGTGTTCCCCAAGACGCCGGTGGTGTCGCTGCTCTCGGGCGAGCCCGAGTACCTTGAGGTGCTGAGGGACGAAACGCCCAAGGGCTGGATCGTGACCGGCTACCCCTGGGACCAGATCGACACGCGCGAGCACGCCTCGTTTGCCGCGAGCTACTACAAGCGCTTCAACGAGAACCCCAAGGTGGGTTCGGTGGTGGGCTACGCCACCATGCAGGCCATTTTTGCCGCCATCAACAAGGCGCGCAGCACCGACAACGAAAAGCTGGTGACTGCCATGCGCGGGCTCAAATTCATGACGCCGTTTGGCCCCGCCGAGTTCCGCGCCATCGACCAACAGTCCACCATGGGTGCCTACGTGGGCACGCTCGATCTGGCCGGGCAAAAGGGCACCATGGTGCGCTGGCGCTACGCCAACGGCAAGGACTACCAGCCGCAAGACAGCTACGTCCGCGCCCGCCGCCCGGTGGCCGCAACGCAATAAGTCAGCCTGCGCGCATAGTGCAAGCCCGTTCGGGCTGCCGAAGCTGCAAATGGATCATGTGCCGCTGTTTCGTCACTGCGAGGATCGAAGCGACGCCGCAGTCCATGTCCTTTGGCTGTCATTGCGAGCGCAGCGTGGCAATCCATGCCTTTTGACTGTCATTGCGAGCGCAGCGTGGCAATCCATGCGGGCATGAAGTCATGGATCGCCACGGCCTGACGGCCTCGCGATGACGGGATGGATGAGGCGTCGCGATGACGAGGGGGTGCGGCCTCGCGACGAAGGGGGTATGACGGGGGGTGGGTAGCTAAGCGCTCGTTTGCTGCACGCGCTGCTTGCGCAGGCGCTGGCTGTCTAGGCTGCGGGCCAGGCGGGCTTCAATTGGCAACGGCTCTGCACCCAGGCGCGCGGCCAGCAGTTCGGCGCACAGGGCCGAGAGGCTCAGCCCGCGTGAACCCATGCCCACGCACAACCACAGCCCGTCGGTGGCCGCGCCATCCACCGGGCCCACCAGCGGCAGGCGGTCGTGCGTTACGCAGCGCGTGGCCGACCACAGCGACACCGGAGCGCGCTCCAACACCTGCGCCAACTCGGCGCCGTGCGCGGGCAGCAAGGTGGCGAGCTTGTCCAGGTTGGCCGTGTGCTGGGTCCACAAGTCGGCGGCGCGCAGGGCATCGGTTTCGTAGCTTGAGCCGGCAAACCATTGCTCGCCCTGGCTGCTGGGGCAGTGGGGCAGAAAGCAACCGTGGCCATTGATTGGTGTGGCTGGCAGGTGGGGAAGCGCCTCGGCGTAGGTGCCGCCGCTCAAGGTGCCGTGTACTGCGTGCAGCAGGGAGATCTTTTCCAGCATGGAGGCACTCGGCGCAAATTCGGAGGGCAGGCTGCGCAGCAGCTTGGCGCAGCCCAGCGCGTTGGCCAGCACCACCAGTTCGGCGCTGCCCAGCTCTTCACCTTGGGCGTCGCGCAGTTGCCACAGTGCGCCGCTACGCGTGAGGCTATGCACCGCCGCGTTGCCAACAAAGGCCACGCCGCTTTGCGCCAGACGCGCGCGCACCAGGCTGGCCGGGCGCAGCCAGCCGGCCTGCTTGTGCCACAGGGCCGGTGCATCGCCACGCCGCTCCAGCACGCCGCTGGGTGCCCAGTCCTGGTCCTGCACCAGGGTGCTGCGCGCGTAGTGCAGCATCAGCCGCGTGCCGCTGCGCGAGAGGCGCGAGCGCGGGCTATCGTCAGCCGAGACGTGCGGCACCACCAGCCCAGCGGGCAGACCCGAGGCAGCCGCAGCAGGGGTGGCCTCCTGGTCGAACACAGTTACCTGCCAGCCGCGCAGTGCCAAGGCGTGGGCCACGCACGCGCCTGCAATGCCTGCGCCCACAATCGCACAGCGTGCAGGCGTGGGCGTGGCGTGCTGTGCCGCGTTGCGGCTGCGGGTCATCTGCCACGTGGGCGCGAACTGCCAGTGTTGCGCTGCTTCGGCGTTTGGCAACGCCAGCGCCACAAAACCGGCGGCGTGCAACAGCGTGGGCGTGTCCGCTTGGGGTTCAAGTGCCGCATGCGGCGAGGGCACGATGACCAGGCGGCTACCGCGCTTGCAGCGCCGCGCCAGGCGTGCAACCTCCCATTTGTCGCGCGGCGCGTGCGCCAGCACGGTGTCGGCGTGGAAGGTGTGTTCGGTCAGCAGCGCGTCGGGCGCGCCCAGGCATAGCGTCAGCGATACCCGGCCGCCGTCGAGCACGATGCGCTGGAAACCTGCACCCAGGCCAACGCATTGCTGCGCCAGGGTGTGCGACAACTCGCGCAGCCAGGCGGGCGCGGTGCTGTCCTCACAGAGGGATTCAAGGCGTGGTGCTTGTGCGCTCAGGCCCACGTAGTGCAGCAGGCCAGGGCGCTGCGGGTCTTCACGCCAGGCGTGCCAAACGCTTAGAAACTGCAGGCCATCGCCAAACGCGGCATCCAGCACGCACCAGGCGCGCTTGCCGGACCAGTGCGCTGCCAGGGCGCTGGCGGTCAGCGCATCGCTGGCGGCGGCGCCTTCCATGCGCAGCGGGCTCAGGGCGCGCTGGGGGGAACGTAGCCCTGGGCGGCGTCGGCACCTTCGCCGAAGAAGTGGTTTTCCATTTGCCGCGCCAGGTATTGGCGCGCACGCGCATCGGCCAGGTTGAGGCGGTTTTCATTGACCAGCATGGTCTGGTGCTTGAGCCAGGCACCCCAGGCTTCCTTGCTCACGCTTTCCCAGATGCGCTTGCCCAGGGGGCCGGGGTAGGGAGGCAGGTCCAGCCCCTCAGCTTCTTTGCCCAGCTTGATACAGTTGACGATGCGTGCCATGGAGTAACCTTTGCGAGAAATACAGCAATTTTTGCCTGTGGAAGCCCGAATCTTATTCGGTTTGTGCAAAGGCTTGTGCGGCGGGTGGAACTTCACGGCGACAATCTGCACCAACCCGGGCACCCGATGCGGTGCGCCCTGAATTTTGCGAGGACGATGCTTTGACTTGGATGATGCAATGGCTGGATAAGGCGCCGCAGCGCGTTTTTGTGGGGATTGCGCTGGTGTGCGTGGCGTTGTTGGCGTATGGGCAGTACCTGCAGCATGTGGTGGGCCTGAACCCCTGCCCGATGTGCATCGTGCAGCGCTACGCCATGATTCTGGTGGCGGTGTTTGCAGCCCTGGCGGGCGCGATGGGCAAGCGCGGCTGGCACATCGGCGCGGGCCTGATTGCCGTGGGCTGGGCGCTGGGCGGGGCCTATGTGGCTGCGCGCCAAAGCTGGCTGCAGTGGTATCCGCCCGAGGTGGTGTCGTGCGGGCGCGACCTGTACGGCATGATCGAGACCTTTCCGCTGCAGCGCGCCATTCCCATGATTTTCAAGGGCAGTGGCGACTGCACCGCCATCGACTGGACCTTTCTGGGTGGCACGATTGCCAACTGGTCGTTCCTGTGGTTTTGCGCCATGGCGCTGGTGGCGTTGACCACCCTGTGGCGGCGCTGGCGCGCGCACTAGCCCCGGGCGTGTGCGCTAGCCGCCGACGTTGAGTTTCTTGACCAGCACCTGGCTCTTGCGGTCCCAGTTGTAGAGGCGTCGGCGCGCTTCAGGCAGGTGATCGGGGTCGGTCTGCACAAAGCCGCGCTTGAGAAACCAGTGCATGGTGCGCGTGGTCAGCACAAAAATACTCTCCAATCCCATGGCGCGGGCGCGCTGCTCGATGCGCTTGAGCACGCGCTCGCCGTCGCCCTGGCCTTGCGACTGGGGTGACACCGTAAGCGCGGCCATTTCTGCGGTGCGCGCTTCGGGGTAGGGGTACAACGCTGCGCAGGCGAAGATCACGCCATCGTGCTCGATCACCGTGTAGTTGCCCACGTCGCGTTCGATCTCGGTGCGGCTGCGCTTGACCAGGGTGCCGTCGCGCTCGAACGGCTCGATCAGTTGCAAAATGCCGCCCACGTCGTCCACCGTGGCCTCGCGCAGGCTCTCCAGCTTTTCATCAACCACCATGGTGCCAATGCCGTCGTGCACATAGACTTCGAGCAGGATGGAGCCGTCCACCGCAAACGGAATGATGTGGCTGCGCTCCACACCGCTCTTGCAGGCTTTGACGCAGTGCTGCAGGTAGAAACCGGTGTCGGTGGGCAGCGTGGCGCGCGGCAGGTCGGCAAGCAGCTTTTCTGCCAGGGCCAGCGGCAGTTCGGTGTCAATCGGGTTGTCTTCGCCCGCGGGTTCGAGCGGGCGCACGCGGATGCCCGGCACTTCGGTCAGAAAGATCAGCTTGTCGGCCTGCAGCGCCGTGGCGACCGAGGTGGCCACTTCTTCCATGGTCAGGTTGAACGCCTCGCCCGTGGGCGAAAAGCCAAACGGCGAGAGCAGCAGCATGGCGCCCATGTCGAGCACCCGGCTGATGGCGGCAATATCGACCTTGCGCACCAGGCCCGAGTGCTGGAAGTCGATGCCATCCACAATGCCCACCGGGCGCGCAGTGATGAAGTTGCCCGAGATCACGCGCACCGTGGAGTCAGCCATGGGCGTATTGGGCAGGCCCTGGCTGAACGCGGCTTCAATTTCGTAACGCAACTGGCCGGCCGCCTCCTGCGCGCAGTCCAGCGCCACCTCGTCGGTGATGCGCACGCCGTGGGAGTATTTGGCGGCGTGGCCCTTGGCCTTGAGCTGCTCGTTGACCTGGGGCCGAAAGCCATGCACCAGCACAATCTTGACGCCCATGCTCTGGATCATGGCCAGGTCCTGCGCCAGATGCGGCAGCTTGCCCGCCGCGATGGCCTCACCGGCAATGCCCACCACAAAGGTCTGGTTGCGAAACTTGTGAATGTAGGGCGCGACCGAACGGAACCAGGGCACAAAGGTAAAGTTGAAGACGGCGGTCATGGTGTGGGGCAATCAACTCGCTGGCGGGGATAATCTGCGATTCTCCACGAAGTTTGACCTTTGACTACCTGCCCTTTGCAAATTGACTTTCCTGAATCGCTGCCGGTGTCGGGCAAGCGCGACGAGATCATGGCTGCGCTGCAGGCGCATCAGGTCATCATTGTCTGTGGCGAGACCGGATCGGGCAAAACCACGCAGTTGCCCAAGATCGCGCTGGCGATGGGGCGGGGCAAGCTCAACTACGCGCCGGGGCAGCGCGCGCGCCTGATTGGTCACACCCAGCCGCGGCGCATTGCTGCCACCAGCGTGGCCAAGCGCATTGCCGAAGAGCTGAAAACCCCGCTGGGCGAGGTGGTGGGCTTCAAGGTGCGATTCCAGGACCGGCTCAGCCGCGACGCCTCGGTCAAGCTCATGACCGACGGCATTTTGCTGGCCGAAACCCAGACCGACCCGCTGCTGCAAGCCTACGACACCATCATCATCGACGAGGCCCACGAACGCAGCCTCAACATCGACTTTCTGCTGGGCTACCTCAAACAGATCCTGCCGCGCCGCCCGGACCTCAAGATCATCGTCACCTCCGCCACCATCGACGCGCAGCGCTTTGCTGACCACTTTGCATCAAACTTTCCCGCCGGGCCGCCCCAAGGGAAATTAGCCCCCTCGGGGGGCAGCGACCCGCACAGCGGTGGAGCGTGGGGGCACCTTGCGCCGCCGGGCCGCCCCAAGGCGGAAGTGGCCCCCTCGGGGGGCAGCGACCCGCGCAGCGGTGGAGCGTGGGGGCAACAACTCAGGCCGGCACCCGTGATCATGGTGTCGGGCCGGATGTTTCCGGTGGAGATGCGCTTCCGCCCGTTTGAGGAGACGCGCGACTACGACCTCAACGACGCGATTGCCGACGCGGTAGATGAACTCTGGCGTGGCCTTCCGCCGCCGGGCCGCCCCCAGGCGGAAGTGGCCCCCGCGGGGGGCAGCGACCCGCGCAGCGGTGGAGCGTGGGGGCCAGCTCTGCATGGGGACATACTCGTTTTCCTGCCTGGCGAGCGCGAGATTCGCGAAGCGGCCGACCATCTGCGCAAGCACCTCAGTCACAGTCCGGTGACGCGCGGTGCCGAGGTGCTGCCCCTGTTTGCGCGCCTGAGCCCGGCCGAGCAGGACCGCATTTTTGACAGTCATACCGGGCGCCGCGTGGTGCTGGCGACCAATGTGGCCGAAACCTCGCTCACCGTGCCGGGCATCCGCTACGTGATTGACGCGGGCACGGCGCGGGTGAAGCGCTACAGTTTTCGTAGCAAAGTGGAGCAGTTGCTGGTGGAGCCCATCAGCCAGGCGGCGGCCAACCAGCGCGCCGGTCGCTGCGGGCGCGTGGCCAACGGCATTTGCATTCGCCTGTACGACGAGAAGGACTTTGCCGGACGCGACCGCTTTACCGACCCCGAG
>CAIPBW010000138.1 GCA_903863395.1 uncultured beta proteobacterium | reverse complement strand
GCAATCGCCAGCGACAGCAGCATGCCCATGCTGGCGTTGATCGGAATCGGGCTCATGTACGGCCCCATCAAGCCCGAGACAAAGGCCATGGGCAAGAGCGCGGCAATCACGGTAAAGGTAGCCAGGATGGTGGGGCCGCCCACTTCGTCCACCGCGCCCGGAATGATTTCTGCCAGCGTCTTGCCCGGGTGGTGTTGCTGGTGGCGGTGGATGTTTTCCACCACCACAATGGCGTCGTCCACCAGAATGCCGATCGAGAAGATCAGCGCAAACAGCGACACCCGGTTGAGCGTGAAGCCCCAGGCCCAGGAAGCAAAGAGCGTGACCATCAGCGTCAGGATCACGGCCGTTCCCACAATCGCCGCCTCGCGCCGGCCCAGTGCCACGAATACCAGCGCGACCACCGAGGCAGTGGCAAACAGCAGCTTCTGGATCAGCTTTTGCGCCTTGTCGTTGGCGGTGGCACCGTAGTTGCGGGTCTCGGCCACTTCCACCGCGTCGGGGATCACGGTGTTGCGCAACTGCTCGACCCTGTGCATCACGGCGTTGGCCACGTCGATGGCGTTCTCGCCGGGCTTCTTGGTCACGGTCAGGGTCACAGCCGGGTATTCACCGCCGCCGTCTTTCTGCGCCAGACCGTGCCAGACGTAGCGCGTGCTGGGCAGCGCGCCGTCTTCCACCTGCGCCACGTCGCGCAGAAAAACCGGTTTGCCGTTGCTCACGCCCACCACCAGGTCGGCCACTTCACGCGCTTGTTGCAGGTAGGGGCCGGCGTCAATCGCCAGCGACTTGTTGGCGGCAATGATCTCGCCCACCGGCAAACCCAGGTTGGCCGACTGCAGCGCGTTGCGCAGCTCTGCCACGGTGATGCCGCTGCCTGCCATGCGCGCGGGGTCAAGCCGCACCATGACGGCGCTGCCCGGGCCACCAATGGTTTCCACCTCGCGCGTGCCGTTCACGCGCTTGATTTCGGCCTCGATGCTGTGCGCCACGCGCTCCAGTTCAGCCGGGCTGGTGGCAGTGTTCTTGCTGTAGAGCGTGAGCGTGACGATGGGCACATCGTCAATGCCCTTGGGCTTGATGATCGGCTCCATCACGCCCAGGCCGCGCGGCAACCAGTTGGCGTTGGAGCGCAAGGTGTCGTGCAGGCGCACCAGCGCTTCGGTGCGCGCAACGCCCACCTTGAACTGCACCGTGAGAATGGCCATGCCCGGGCGCGAGACCGACATCACGTGCTCGGTACCCGCCATTTGCGAAAGAACCTGCTCGGCCGGGGTGGCCACCATCTGCTCCACATCGGCCACGGCAGCGCCGGGGAAGGCAATGAGCACATTGGCCATGGTGACGTTGATTTGCGGCTCTTCCTCGCGCGGCGTCACCAGCACGGCAAAGGCACCCAGCAGCAGCGCCAGCAAGGCCAGCAGCGGCGTGATGTGCGCGCTTTGGAACAGGGCCGCCGTGCGCCCCGAGATTCCCATTTTTGGTGGTGTCTGCATCTCAGCGCACCTTGGCAGCGGCTTGCGGATCAGCGGCGACCTTGTCGGCCGCGTCCAAACCACTCAACACTTCCACGCGCTCGCCCTGGGCCTGGCCCAGGCGCACCTGGCGCAGCACCGGACGGCCTTGCGCGCCCACCACGTAGACGCCGGTCATTTCGGCGCGGCGCACCACGGCACTCAAGAGAACGTACAGGCGCTCGCTGCCAGCGGCAGCACCCTTGGCGGGTAGCCAGACGCGGGCGAACATGCCGGGGGCCAGGCCCTGCAGTTTGTCAGGCAGCGCCAGTTGCATCTGGGCGCTGTGCGTTGCCGCATCCACGCTGGGCAGCAGCTTGAGGGCAGTAGGCGTAATCAGCGCGGGGTTGGAGGCCAGGGCCGGAATTTCCAGTTGGATGGGCGCATTGGCACCCGGGCTGGCGGGCGAATTGGGAGGCACGGCGGCGCTTACGCGCATGGCCGAGGGGTCGTACATCACCACCAGCGGATGACCGGGCATGGCCATGTCGCCCAGGGTGGCAGGCACGTCGCTCACGATACCGGCATAGGGCGCGTTGATCACAAAAAAGCGCGACTGGGTTTGCGCGGCGTCGGTCTGCGCCTGCAGCGCCTGCACCTGCGCCTGCGCCGCCTGGAATTGCGCCAGCGACCGGTCCAGCGCGGCCTGGCTGATGTACTGCTTCTGGAACAACTGCTTCTGGCGCTCGTAGTCCTTGGAACTCACGTTCATCATGGCGCGCGCTGCTTCCACCTGCGCGGCACTGGCCGCTGCGCTCTGGTTGGCTGCGCGTGCGTCGATGCGCAACAACTCCTGCCCGGCGCGAACCCGGTCACCGGCCTTGACGTTCAGGGCGACGATGGCACCAGGCACTTGCGCGGACAGGGTTGATTGCCGCACGGCTTCCACCACACCGTCGTAGCTGGCGCGGTCTGCCGCCGCCGCGCCTGCGGTTTGCACCGCCACCGTGGCCAGCGCCACGCCGTCAGCCGCCCACGACGCAGCTGCGCCCAAAAGACTTGCGGCCACCACAGCGGCCGTCACACAGGGTTTGATCATCCAGAGCTCCTAGTCCATCCGGGGTCGGATGGCATTTTTGTGAATCTGATTAATTATTTGACTATTTGCGCAATTAGTCAAATAATACATGCAAATGCTGTGTCTGGCAACCGACAGACCCAAACGCTATGATTGCCATCGCTCTCTCGAAGGAATGCCTGCTCATGGAAAACCTACCGCCCGAGGCGCTGCTGGAGGTTGCGGCTTATTTTCAGGTGCTGTCCGAACCGACGCGCTTGACGATCCTCAATTTCC
This sequence comes from uncultured beta proteobacterium, assembly GCA_903863395.1. Taxonomy (GTDB): domain Bacteria; phylum Pseudomonadota; class Gammaproteobacteria; order Burkholderiales; family Burkholderiaceae_C; genus Allorhodoferax. The sequence goes on along the minus strand of CAIPBW010000138.1, from coordinate 1,163 downwards.
TGCGCGAAGGTGAACGCAACGTCGGCGAACTGGCGCAACTGTGTGGCTTTACCGCCGCCAACGTCTCGCGCCATCTGACGCTGATGACCAAGCACGGGCTGGTGGCGCGCGAGAGCCGGGGCAACAGCGCCTATTACCGCATTGCCGACGACTCGATCTACGCGCTGTGCGACCTGGTGTGCGGCAACATCTCGCGCCAGATGGAGCGCACCACCAAGAGCCGCCAGGCGTTTGCCAAAGCCGGTTAAGCGCGCGTCAAATCCACAAGTCCAAAGCCGGGTCGGAAACCACCGCGCGCAGGATGTCGGTGCGCGAAACAAAGCCGACCACCTGGCCATCGTCCTGCACCACCGGCAGCCCGGGCAAGCCCGAGTCCAGCAGCACGCGCGCCACGCGCCGGATGTCGGCGTCGGGGGCCACGCAGGGCACGGGGGTCCACATCACGTCTGCCACCTTTTGCATGAGTAGCGCACGCCACACCAGGGCGTGGCTCTCCGGCCCGGGCATGCGCTGCGGGCGCATCAGGTCGGCGCGCGAGAGCAGGCCCACCAGCATGCCCTCGGCCGTGACCACGGGTGCCTGCCCGATATGCTTGTCCGAAAGAATGTGCCACGCCTGCTCCACCGTCTGGTGATCGGCCACGGTGATTACGTTGCGGCTCATGAGCGCGCTCACCTGGGTCAGCGGGTGGCGTGGTGTATCTGCCTTGGTGCTTTGCGCGTAGGCTTGCAGCGCACTGCGCCGACTGCCGTCGCCCTGCACGGGTGCCCCAAGCTCAGGCAACTGCGCGGGATTTTGGTCCTGCGGGTCGCGCCCAATGGCGTTGTTGACCTGCGCGCGCGACACCCGCACCACCGGCCCCAACTGGCGCAGCTCTTCCATCGATCCGCGAAACACGCGTCCGGCTTTTCCATAGACCGAGAACATGGTGCCACCCCCTTTCGCAATTTCAGAGCGCCCGCAGCGCCTTAGTCATTGGATAGGAAAAGCTCTTGCAAGTCACTTAAAAAATCAAAGCCGCGTTGCGTCGGGCGCACATGGGTCAGGTCGCGCTCGATCAGGCCCTTGCGTTCGGCCAGTTCCAGCGGGGCGGCGATGGCGGTGAACGCCAGGCCGGTGCGCTCGGTGAAGTCGCGCAGGGCAAAGCCGTGGCGCAGGCGCAG
>CAIPBW010000137.1 GCA_903863395.1 uncultured beta proteobacterium | reverse complement strand
GTAGCCGCTGATACGCACCATCACCAGACCGGGGTTGCGCGCAGACAGCACGTCGTAGCCCAGGCCCAGGCGCTCCATCACTCCGGGGCGGTTGTTTTCCACCAGAATGTCGGCGCGCGCAATCAACTCCAGCGCCAACTCGCGGCCCTGCGGCGTCTTAAGGTCCAGACTGATGGAGCGCTTGTTTCCCAATGAAAAAAGCCTCCGAGTATCGCTACTTGGAGGCTTCTGACATATCTAATGGTCGGTGTGAAAGGATTCGAACCTTCGACCCCTTGCACCCCATGCAAGTGCGCTACCAGGCTGCGCCACACACCGAACAAGCGGAGAATTATACCGTGCCGCTTTAGTCCAAACCCTGTGTGAGCAGCTCGCGAATCGCAAATAGTTCGAGCCGCACCTGCAAAAGCTGCTGGTTGGTGCCTGATTGGGTTGTCGCAATGGCTTCGTCACCAAAATCGTCGGCATCGGGACCGTCCATTTCAACCACTTCCACGCCTTCGAGCATGACTTCGCCGTTGCGCCGTTTGTCGCGCTCGGTTTGCAGCAGTTCCTGCATCTTGTTGCGCGCGCCGCTGATGGTGAAGCCCTGGTCGTAGAGCAGATCGCGGATGCGCCGGATCATCAGCACCTCGTGGTGCTGGTAGTAGCGCCGGTTGCCGCGCCGCTTCATCGGGCGCAGTTGCGTGAACTCTTGCTCCCAATACCGTAGCACGTGGGGTTTGACGCCGCACAGCTCACCCACCTCACCGATGGTGAAGTAGCGCTTGGCGGGAATGGCGGGGAGAGTTTTCTCCATTGAAATCAATGCAATACAGAGCAAAGCGTGGAGATTACTCTAACTTGTGCCCGTGCGCCAAGTTTCTTGGGCCGATGCCCGAGAAAAAACTTCGCCTATTTGCTGGATGCGTCTGGCGCAGCGCCCTCGCCCTGGATTTGGCTCTTGAGTTTGTGGCTGGCGTGAAAGGTCACCACCCGGCGTGCCTGGATGGGGATGGCCTCGCCGGTGCGCGGGTTGCGCCCCGGGCGCGGTGCCTTGGTGCGGATCTGGAAGTTGCCAAAGCCCGAAATCTTGACGTCGGTGCCGTCCACCAGACTGGCCGCCACCAAGTCGAAAAAGGCGTCGATCATGTCTTTGGATTCGCGCTTGTTCAAACCGATCTGGTCAAACAGCAAGTCCGCAAGCTGAGCCTTGGTGAGTGCCGGTGTCTCCAGGCTGTCAACCGAAAAGTCCATGGTTTTCATTGTGTAGGTTGGTGTTTGCGTCAGACCCGTTGGCGCGCGCCGAGCTGTGTTGCCAGTTGTGCGATCACGACCCCGACGGTAGATTCGATCTGCTCTTCTGTCAATGTGTTTTCGTCACTGTTGAGCGAGAGCCGGATTGCCATGCTGCGGTCGGTGGTGCCATCGGCGGCCACGGCGTCCTTGGCAAGCTTGGGGCGGTAGATGTCAAACAACTGCACGTCACGCACCAGGCCACCGGTCGCGGCCGAGCGCACCGCTGCCATGAGCGCGGCGTGGGTAACGCTGTCGGCCACCACCACGGCAATGTCGCGCTGCACTGCCTGAAACTTGGCCACCGGCTTGAAGGCGGGCACGGGCCGCGCCAGCAAGGGCTCCAGATCCAGCTCAAACAGAATCGGGGCCAGCGCCAGTTCGTAGCCCTGGCGCCACTGAGGATGGAGTTCGCCCACGTAGCCAATTGCGCGCCCATCCACCAGCACCCTGGCACAGCGGCCCGGATGCATGGCCGGATGCGTGCCCACCACAAACTCGGCCTGCAGCGGGGCCAGCAGCGCCTGCACGTCGCCCTTGACGTCGAAGAAGTCAACGCCCTGGGCCTTCTCGCCCCACTGAAGGGCGTCGGCGTCGCCACTGGCCAGGCCAGCGATGCGCATGGGTTGGTCAAAGCCCTCCACAGTGGTGTCGGTGCTTTGGACGGACGCATCGCGCAAGAACACGCGGCCGATTTCAAACACCCGCACCCGCGTGGCCTTGCGCGCTAGGTTGAACTTGAGTACCTGCACCAATGAACCCAGCAGCGACGAGCGCATCACGCTCATCTGGCTGGCAATCGGGTTGAGGAGTTTGATCGGGTTGGGGTTGCCAGAAAGCTCGTGCTCCCAGCGTTCTTCGACAAAGCTGAAGTTGATGGTCTCCTGGTAGCCGCGTGCGGCCAGGGCACGGCGCACGGCAAACGGGTTGCGCCGCGCCTCGGGTGCGATGCGTGCGGTGATGGGCGCTTGCGGTGGCGTGTGCGGCAACTGGTTGTAGCCGACCATGCGCGCCACTTCCTCGATCAGGTCTTCTTCAATCTGCAGATCAAAACGGTACGAGGGCGGCTGCACCGTCACCACGCCGTCCGCCTGACTCAGGGGCAGGCCCAGGCGTTGCAGTGCATCGACGCACTGGGCCTGGGTGATGGGCATGCCAATGATCTTGGCGGCGCGCGCCACGCGCAGCGTCACCGGTGCCAGCACCGGCATGCTGGGCTGCTGGTCGTCCATCGGGCCACAGGCGGTATCGGTGCTGCCGCAGATCTCGACGATGAGTTGCGTGATGCGCTCGATGTGTTCTACCGTGGTGGCAGGGTCCACTCCGCGCTCGAAGCGGTGGCCCGCATCGGTGGAGAAGTTGAAGCGGCGTGAACGCCCGGCTATCGCCTTGGGCCACCAGAAGGCGGCTTCAACGTAGATGTGGTGGGTGTCGTCCGACACGGCGGTGGCGTCGCCGCCCATGATGCCCGCCAGCGACTCTACCTGCACCGCATCGGCAATCACGCCCACCTTGTCGTCCAGGCTGACGGTGTTGCCATTGAGCAGCTTGAGTTGTTCACCCGCCCTGCCCCAACGCACATCGAGCCCGCCGTGAATTTTGTCCAGATCAAAAATGTGGGTGGGCCGACCCAACTCGAACATGACGTAGTTGGAAATATCCACCAAGGCCGTCACACTGCGCTGGCCGCAGCCCGCCAGACGGTCCACCATCCACTGCGGTGTGCGCGCCTTGGGGTTGACGTTGCGGATCACGCGCCCCGAGAAGCGCCCGCACAAATCAGCGGCGCTCACGGTCACGGGCAGCTTGGTGCTGTCGGTCACGGGCATGGCGCTGAAGGTGGGTGCCAGCAGCGGCGCACCGGTCAGGGCCGACACCTCGCGCGCCACACCATAGACGCTCAGGCAATGCGCCAGATTGGGCGTGAGCTTGAGGGTAAAGAGCGTGTCGTCCAGATTGAGGTGCACCCGGATGTCTTGCCCCACGGGCGCGTCCGGCGCCAACTCCAGCAGGCCACCATGGTCTTCGGAGAGTTTGAGTTCGCGCGCCGAGCACAACATGCCCTGGCTCTCGACACCGCGCAGCTTGCCCAGCTTGATGACAAACGGCTTGCCGTCTTCGCCCGGGGGCAACTCTGCGCCCACCAGCGCGCACGGCACCCGGATGCCAACACGCGCATTGGGCGCACCGCAAACGATGTTGAGCGGCTGCGCCTGGCCCACATCCACCTGGCAGACGCGCAGGCGGTCAGCATTGGGGTGTTGGCTGGCTTCCAGGATGGTGCCCACCACCACCTTGAAAAATGGCGGTGCGGCGGGTTGGAGGTCTTCCACCTCCAGCCCGGCCATGGTCAGCGTGTCGGCCAGCGCCTGGGTGGAAAGCGGTGGGTTGCAGAAACTGCGCAACCAGGATTCAGGAAATTGCATGGTGGTTTTCGGTGATCACTGAAACTGGGACAGAAAGCGAATGTCGCCGTCGAAAAACAGGCGCAGATCGTTGACGCCGTAGCGCAGCATGGTCAGGCGGTCCGGCCCCATGCCAAAGGCAAAGCCGACGTAGCGCTCGGGGTCGAGCCCCATGTTGCGAATCACGTTGGGATGCACCTGGCCCGAGCCGGCCACTTCGAGCCAGCGCCCGGCGAGGCTGCCGCTTTGAAACTGGATGTCGATCTCGGCACTGGGCTCGGTAAACGGGAAGAAACTGGGCCGAAAGCGCAGCACCAGGTCGTTGCTCTCAAAAAAGGTGCGGCAAAAATCGGTGAAGACAAACTTCAAATCCTTGAAGCTGATGTTCTCGCCCACCCACAATCCCTCGCACTGGTGGAACATGGGCGAGTGCGTGGCGTCGCTGTCCACTCGGTAGGTGCGCCCGGGGGCGATGACGCGGATTTCGGGCATGTCGCCACTGAACAAGCCTTGCGCGCTTGCGCCTACGGCGGCGCGGTGCTTCTTGACGTGCTGTACGGCGTAGCGGATCTGCATCGGGCTGGTGTGGGTGCGCAGCAAATTGGGCGCGTTGTGCGGGCCGCCTTCCACATAGAAGGTGTCGTGCATCGAGCGCGC
>CAIPBW010000136.1 GCA_903863395.1 uncultured beta proteobacterium | reverse complement strand
CTGGTGCTGCGCCTCGATTGAGCCGTAAATCTGCCCCAACTCGCGGACCGTCACCAGAAACTTTGCATCCGGGTCCAACTGCAGAACGAACTCGACGCAGTGCAGCCAGGCGCGGTTCTTGTCCACTACCACGGGCTTGCCGCAGTCGGCATACCAGCCGAGCAGAAAGCCCTGCATGGCAGATTTAAGATGGCCGTAAGTGGTGTCAAACTGCACGTCAAGTTGCGACAGCATGAACTGGTCGTCGCTGATGGTGCGCCGTGTCATCAGCAGCGAATTGCATAGCGGCGAGCTATGCCCCTCGCAATGAATCTCGGGGTGCTCGGCCAGCAACTGGCACAGCAGTGTGGAGCCGGAGCGCGGCAGACCAGCCACGCCGACGAAATGTGAAGCCATCCTGATTCTCGTTTCTTGATCGATTCAGATGCCTGCGAGTGTAAACATAGCGGCCAGCTCGGCGCGTCTGATCTTGCCGGTCTGGGTGCGCGGCAGTGTGGCGGCGATGAAATACCGGGCTGGCGCCAGCGGCCCCAGTTTGGCGCTCGAAAGATAGGCACGCGTCACCCGATGGGTGACCATGCTCGCACCTTTTGCCAGAGCTGCCATCGCCGAGCGAAAGCCGACGATGAAATTTAGATCCATCGAGATGATGCGCGACAAAGGTGTTGCCCCGGCGTCGGTGGTCTGATTGCGCAAGGCGGTCACCCCATGCGTCAGCAGCATCCCCTTGGGATTGCCCGAAGTGCCTGATGAAATATCGATGCGCAGCGGCGTATCGGCTTCAACCGGACAAATGACCTCGTCGCCAGTGATGCCCGCCTCGAATGAAACCCCACCAAAGCCAATGAGCCCAAACCCTTCCAAAGCAAATTCGTTGCGACCCGACACCACGCAAGTTGCGCCAAAACGCTGCGCCGCCAGCAAGCGGCGTTCCGGCGGAATGGCCGGATGCAGCGGCAGCGATACCGCGCCCACCTGCGCCAGCGCCAGAAGGGTCATCAGGTGCAAGGGGTGTTGCAACATGCTCACGCCCACCACCTGCCCCAACAGCACGCCCTGGCCATGAAAGTGTTTGGCCAGAATGCTCACGCAGCGTTTCAACTCAGCGTAGTTAATGACCTGCTGATCGGTGATGATGGCGGCTGCCTCCGGTTGCAGCTGCGCCTGCTCGTAAGCCAATGCAGCGACATTGGTGTTCAGCATTGAGTTGCCGCTGGTGCACACGATCCAGACTCGCGCTCCGAAATCACGACGATCGAACGCTTGCCGCCAAACGTCACCGCCACCTCTATCGGCAAGGAGCCCTGGGGCACGGCCGAGGCGACAAAGGTGTTGCTCTCCGGCACAAACTTCAGCCACGCTGGCAAGGCATCGCCGCCAACGGTTCTGACTTGAATCACATCGCCGACCGGTACATCCTGCGTAATTTGCGCCGGAAGCTGGAAGCTAAAGCCGCTGGCACTGGTCGCGGTTTCCCTGGGCACCATCACCGAGACCACCCCGGTTTGGTCCAGCGACACCGTTATGCCGCGACTGCCGGTGTTGCCGCCTGCACCTTGCCCGCCACCGGTGTCTGCAACTGGCGCCGTGTCAGGCGCCGCAGCAGCCGCCGGCAGCGCTGTGCTCGCTACGGTAATGACAGGCGGCGCCGGCATGATGATCAGTTGGCCGTCCACATAGCTCACCCGATAATTCTTCGGGTCAAGCCCCGAGAGCGTGATGACATAGCTGCCCGCTGACGTGGCACCGCGCGCACTGCCGCCATAGGTAAGCGTGCCGCCCAGCACAACCGGGGTTTCACCATTGACCAGACCCACATAGGTGGCACCCTTGCCGCCGGTGTAGAAAGTGCCGTCGTAGGTCTTGCTGTCATCAAGCGCCGTCACGGTGAGCGGGGCTTTGTTGACGCTCAGTTTGCCATCGACATAAGCGATGCTGTAGTTGCCCGAACTCAAACCGTTGGGGGTGATGAGGTAGCTGCCGGCATCCTTGGCGCCCTGGCTGCTGCCTGCGTAGCCCAATGTGCCGCCCAGCACCGCGCTGGTCTCGCCGTTGACCAGACCGCTGTAGCTCACACCGTTGCCACCGCTGTACGCCAGGCCATCGTAGGTCTTGCTGGCGTTGCCGGCCGTGACGGTGGCAGGGGCTTTGGCGATGGTCAGACTGCCGTTGACAAAGGTGAGCGTGTAGTTGGCGTCGGTGCCGGTGGGTACCACGCTGTAGCTGCCCGCGTTGGTGCCCGAACCCGTGGCGCTGACACCGGTGAGCACACTGGTTGTTTCACCGTTGACCAGCCCGGTGGCGCTAAAGCCGCTGGCACTTTGGCTCACGCCG
>CAIPBW010000135.1 GCA_903863395.1 uncultured beta proteobacterium | reverse complement strand
GTTCTGGTCGCCCGCCGACTGGGCCTGGACCGGCGGGCTGATGGACGCGCTCCTGCCCACGCTCTACTATGGCCGGCGCATCGTGGCCTACAACGGGCGCTTTTCGGCGCAGACGGCGCTTGAGCTGATGGGCCAGTGCGGCGTGACGCATACCTTTCTCTTTCCCACGGCGCTCAAGGCGATGATGAAGGCCTACCCCGGCACGCCCGACTGCAGCGTGCGCCAGCAATTCGGCTTGCAGTTGCAGGCCCTGATGAGCGCGGGCGAGGCGGTGGGGGACGCGGTGTTTGGCTACTGCGTGCAGCAGCTTGGCGTGCAGCCCAACGAGATGTTTGGCCAGACCGAGATCAACTACATCGTGGGCAACTGTGTTGCCCACTGGGGGGCCAAGCCCGGCAGCATGGGCATGGGTTACCCCGGTCACAACGTGCAGGTGATTGACGAAGCGGGCCAACCCTGCCCGGTGGGCGTGCCCGGCGACGTGGCGCTCAACCGCTACGACGTGCATGGGCGACCCGACCCGGTGTTCTTTCTGGGCTACTGGAAAAACGACGCTGCCACACAGACCAAGTTCACCGGCGACTGGTGCCGCACCGGCGACCTGGCCGTGCGCGATGCCGATGGCTACCTCTGGTACCAGGGCCGCTCGGACGATGTGTTCAAGTCGGCGGGCTACCGCATCGGCCCCGGCGAGATTGAAAACTGCCTGGTCAAGCACCCGGCGGTGGCCAATGTGGCGGTGGTGCCCAAGCCCGACCGCGAGCGCGGCGCGCTGGTCAAGGCCTACGTGGTGATTGCGCCGAACTACCTCGCCAACTATTCTGAGCATACCGGGCCGGGCAGCGCATTCCAGGCCCGGCTGCAGCGCGAATTGCAAGACCACGTCAAGGGCCAACTCGCGCCCTACGAGTACCCCAAGGAAATCGAGTTTGTCGATGCCCTGCCCATGACCACCACCGGCAAGGTGCAGCGCCGGGTGCTGCGTCTGCAGGAAGAAGAGCGTTGGCGCGCGCAGGAAGCCGCACAGTGAGTGCCATCCAGAGTGCTGACTTTGTGGTGGTTGGCGCGGGCATTGCCGGTGCGTCGGCGGGCTACTGGTTGGCCCAGCACGGGCGCGTGCTGTTGCTGGAGCAGGAAGCCCAGCCCGGCTACCACGCCACCGGGCGCTCGGCAGCGATGTTTGTCACCAGCTATGGGCCGCCCCAGGTGCGCGCGCTGTCGCAAGCCAGCCGCGCTTTCTTTGAGCAGCCGCCCAGCGGGTTTTGCGAATCGGCGCTGCTCACGCCCCGTGGCACGCTCACTGTGGCGCAACCGGGGCAGCAGGATTTGCTGGACGCGCACTGGCAGGTGATTGATGCCATGGCGGTGGGGGCACAGCGGCTGGACGCGCAGCAGGCCTGTGCCATGGTGCCGGTGTTGCGCGCCGAGTGCGTTCTCGGCGCCGTGTTTGAGCCCGACGCCTCGGACATCGATGTCCACACCCTGCACCAGGGCTACCTGCGCGGCCTGCGCCGCGTGGGCTCGCAGGTGCTGTGCGACGCCAAGGTGACCGCCATCACGCGCCACGGCGCGCTCTGGCATGTGCAGGCGGGCGCGCACTGCTACCAAGCCCCGGTGCTGATCAACGCCGCCGGTGCCTGGTGCGATCAAGTGGGTGCGCTGGCCGGTGCCCGGCCGCTCGGGCTGGTGCCCAAGCGCCGCTCGGCCTTTGTGTTTGCGCCGCCAGCGGGGCTGGACTGCACGCGCTGGCCGCTGTGCCTGGGGGCGGATGAGTCGTGGTACTTCAAGCCCGATGCGGCCCAGTTGCTGGGCTCACCGGCCAACGCCGATCCGGTGGTGCCGCAGGACGTGCAGCCCGAAGAACTCGATATCGCCCTGGGTATTGACCGGATTGAGGCCATCACCACGTTGCAGATTCGCCGCCCCACGCGCACCTGGGCCGGGCTGCGCTCGTTTGTGGCCGATGGCGAATTGGTGTGCGGCTGGGACCCGGCAGTCAGCGGCTTTTTCTGGCTGGCCGCACAGGGCGGCTACGGCATTCAGACCTCGGCCGCCGTGGGTCAGGTCTGTGCCGCACTGGCGCAGGGGCAAGCGCTTCCCGAGAGCCTGCGCCGCTGGGGCGTGAACGCGCAGTTGCTCAGCCCGGTGCGCCTGCACGCTCAAGCGCCACAGGCCTGGCCGCAAGCCCCCGCGCCGATGTAGACTGCGCCATGGAAAAAAAGAGACCTCCGTCTGGCCTGCTGTCCAAGGTGGCCGTTTTTTTCCGCGACTCGGGCGGCAGCCAGGTAGATACCAGCGAAGCGCAGCCTGCGGGAGCGGAGCCGCCCAAGGAGGCAGCACCTCAGGATTTGGCCGAGCGCAAACGCCACGACGACCAGGTGCGCCTGCGCGAGTTCAACCACTTGCGCAAGCTGCGCAAACAGCGCCTGGGCAAGCTGGCGGGCGGGGCGGACGGTTCGGCGCGTCCCTCGGTGTTTCAGTCGAGCACCAGTTTTGGCGCGGACGACCGCGCCTCCACGCTCAAGAAAATCGACGTGATTGAGGCCCACATGGTGGGTTCGTGGAGCGGTGGCCCGCAAACCTCGCCGCCGTCGATGCCCGAGTGGGCGGTGGTGACCTTGCCGCCGGGCGCGATTGCTCCCCCGACGCGGCCCGACGACGAGAGGACCACGGCTGCCGCGCAACCGGATTTTCTGGACGACATGGATCTGGACTTCACCGGAATGCTTTCGCAGCAGCCCGAGCCCGAGGCGGTGCCTGCCGCTTCTGCGCTGGACACCGCCTTGCAGGACGCAGCGCAACGCTTTGCCCAGGGCCAGACCCGGTCGGCCGAAGCCCTGCTGCTGGATTTGTTGCGCGACGACACGCTGGCTGCAGACGACGCGCACATGGTTGCCTTTTCCCTGTTTGATCTTTACCGCGGCACCGGCCAGCACGATGGCTTTGACGCCGTGGCCATGGACTACGCGCGCCGATTTGGCCGTTCTCCGGCCGAGTGGTACTCGGTGCCCGATATGCTGGCGCAGGCTAACGCGGCGCTGGCCGCTCCCCAGAGCAGTGGCGAGGGCCAGGCCGTCTGGGCGTGCCCGGCGCTGCTGGATATGCAGGCGTTGACCGGTCTGGCCGCGCGCTTTGCCCAGGGCAGTGCGCCCTGGCAGGTCGACTGGAGTGCGCTGCGCACCATTGACAGCACGGCTGGCACGCCGCTGTCGGTGCTGGTGAACCTGTGGTGCAGCAAGCCGGTGGTGTTGCAGTGGAGCGCAACCGATGCGCTGGAGCAGGCACTGGCCCTGCACACCCCTGCCGATGACCGCAGCGCCGATGTGCTGTGGTGGCATTTGCGCCTGGACTTGCTGCGCGTTTTGCAGCGCAACGACGACTTTGACACGCTGGCGTTGGACTACTGCATGCTCTATGAGGTGTCTCCGCCGAGTTGGGCCCCCGCCCAGGGGCAGCTCACGCAGGCCTTGCAGGCGTCGCCTGCCGTGGTGCAAGTCGGTGCGCAGGCGCTGGCGCAGGCAGGTGCGCAACACGCGCGCTGCGCGCTCAGCGGCGAGGTGCTGGGCGCGGACAGCGCCGCGCTGGAAGTACTGCGCCAGGCCAGCGCTACGGCACCTGACGTGGTGGTGTCATGCGCCACGCTGGTGCGCATCGATCCGCAGGCCGCCGCGCAGTTGGTGCTTTGGGCCTCCGACTGCCATGCGCGTGGCTGCCTGGTGCGCCTGGAGCAGGTAGCGCGCTTGGTGGCGGTGCTGCTGATAACACTGGACCTGGAGCGCCACGCCGAGATGGCGGTGCGCGCCAACTGAGATGGCAAAACACGTATCTGAAACCCCGGCCACGCAGATGCTCAAGGCACACAAGGTGGCCTACACCGAGCACCCCTACGAGTACCTGGAACACGGGGGCGCGCAGCACAGCGCCAAGGTGCTGGGCATGGACCCGTTCATGGTGGTCAAGACCCTGGTCATGCAGGACCAGGACGCCAAGCCGCTGCTGGTGCTGATGCACGGCAACCGCGTGGTGTCGACCAAGAATCTGGCGCGCCAGATTGGCGTCAAGTCGGTACAGGCCTGCAGCCCCGAAGTGGCCAACCGGCACAGCGGCTACTTGGTAGGCGGCACCTCGCCCTTTGGCACGCGCCGCAGCATGCCGGTGTACATCGAGGAAAGCATTTTGGCGCTGCCCAAAATACTGATTAACGGCGGACGCCGCGGCTACCTGGTGGGATTGGACCCGGCAGTGTGCGTGCAACTGCTGCAGGCAAAGGCGGTACAGTGCGCGTTGGAAGCCTGACGCCGCATAGGGTGGCGCAGTGCCCGGTTTAGGTTCAGAGGAGAAAAGGTTTTGAATTCGTTTGTTGCGTTTTATCCGGTCGTGGCCACGCTGCTGGGCTATCTGGTGGGTTCGCTGTCGTTTGCGGTGATCGTCAGCCGCGTCTTGGGGCTGCACGACCCGCGCACCTATGGCAGCAAGAACCCGGGTGCCACCAACGTGCTGCGCTCGGGCAACAAGGCTGCTGCCGTGGTTACGCTGCTGCTTGACGCCTTCAAGGGTTGGCTGCCGGTGGCGCTGGTGCACTGGTTTGGCAAGCCCTATGGCATGGAGAACGGCACCATGGCAATGGTCGGGCTGGCGGCGTTTGTCGGGCACCTGTTCCCGGTGTTCTTCCGCTTTGCCGGTGGCAAGGGCGTGGCTACGGCACTGGGTGTGCTGCTGGCTACCAGTGGCTGGCTCGGGCTGGCTGCGGGCCTGGTGTGGCTGCTGGTGGCCTACACCATGCGCTATTCCTCGCTGGCGTCGCTGGTGACGGCGGTGCTGGTGCCGGTGATCTACATCATGGCCGACGGCCTGGTCTGGTACATGGACAGCAGCATTGCGCTGTCCACCAGCGTGATGTCACTGCTGCTGGTGTGGCGCCACGCCGAGAACATCGGCCGCCTGGTCAAGGGCACCGAATCGCGCCTGGGCAAGAAGAAGGTTTAAGCGCCGCGTGCCTGCTACGGCACCGCGTGGGCACCGAGTTGCAGGATGTGAAAATGGTTGAGATTGGCGCGCACCGCCGAGGCGGCCAGCGCCGAACGGATGCGCGGCGCGCCCGAGCCGGTGTCGTGCAGGCGCGGCATTTGCAGCAGTTCGCCATTGGCCTTGCCGACCACGGCCACAAAGGGCAGGTTGGCCTTGCTGCTGCGCCGTAGCACCACGCCAAGTTCGCCGCTGTCCATGCGCACATAGGTGCCCGGCGGACACAGGCCCACCGCTGTCACCAGCGCGTGGCTCAAGGCATCGGTGGCATTGCCCATGACCGTGCGCGCCGACTCGGTGGCGGTGCGGCCCGAACGCGACATGCGCGGGCTGATCATGGCGGCGTAGCGGTCCACCACCTTGAGGATGCGTGTCAGGCGCGGTGCCGGTGGTCCCTCGCGCAGATCGACGTTG
>CAIPBW010000134.1 GCA_903863395.1 uncultured beta proteobacterium | reverse complement strand
ACCAGCACCGTGGGGGCATGGGACTTTGCCGCCCCGTCGTAATGCAACACAACAAAGCGCAGCGCCTGCTCCGACCCCTGTGCCACCGCCATGAACGCGCCCATGCCCAGCTTGGCCACGTCGCGCGGCCCCAGCACCGTGCAGCGAATCTTGGGCAGCGCCGCCAAATCCTGGGCCGCCTGCGCTAGCGCGGTAGGCGTGGCCAGGTTGGCCGGCCGGTTGGCCCATTCCTTGGCCAACTCCACGCCCGCAACCGTGGCGGCAGCGCGCTGGAAGGCGGTTTTCAGCTCGCTGGTATTGGTGGCAGCCAGCACCGCTTTTTGCAGCGTGCGCGGCTCGGGCTTGGTCTTGCTGTGGGTGTACACGTAGCTTGCGTCCGCCACGGCCACCACCGCTGCGCGCACGGCCTCCTCCTTGGCGGGTGCGGCAAAACACAGCACCAGTTTGCGTAGCTTGGGGCCCTTGACGGCGGCCATGGCCGCTACAACCGCCGTGCGCACCTGGCGTGCGTTGGCCTCGCCCACTCCCACCAGTACCAGCCGTGTGGCGTTGGACTGCAGTGGTTTGTAACTTTGCAGCAGTTTGCCGGGCTTGGTTTCCAGGTCCCCGGACTTGATCGCCTGGGCAATCAGGGCTGACAAGTCGTCCTTGGCAGCGACGAAGTCCTGAGGCACCAACACCACCAGTGCGTCACATTTTTCACTGGCCGCACCAACGAGGCCCAGGGATTTGAGTTCAAAGTTCATAATTGCGCTTTTCCTTTGCACCAATGTTATTCCATTCTTCCCTGCGCAAAGAGCTGGCACGCAGTTTCGGCGCCACCCTGGTCGTCATGGTCACCGTGGTCATGACCATGACGCTGATCCGCACGCTGGGCGAGGCCTCGCGCGGCAACTTCAATCCGTCCGACGTGATGATCGTCATGGGCTACACCGTGCTATCGGATATGCCCACGATTCTGTCGCTGTCGCTGTTCGTCGCCGTGCTGAGCGTGCTCACCCGGATGTTTCGCGACAGCGAGATGGTGATCTGGTTTGGCAGCGGGCGCGGCCTGATGGCACTGATCAAGCCGCTGGTGCGCTTTTCCTGGCCGATCTGGGTGATCGTGTTTGCGCTGGCCTTTTTTATCCTGCCCTGGGCTTTTGGCCGGATTGAAGACTACCGCGACAAGTACGAAAAGCGCGGCGACCTGGCGCGCATTGAGCCCGGGCAGTTCCAGGAATCCTCCAATGGCGACCGGGTGTTTTTTATCGAGAAAAACAGCACGGGCGCACTCAGCGGCAGCAACGTATTCATTGCCACCCATGACCACGGCAAAGAGACCATTACCTCGGCCCAGAGCGGAAAAATCGAAACCATTGGCAGCGACCGCTTCCTGTTGCTGCAAAACGGCCAGCGCCTGGAGCAAAGCGCCGACAAGCGCGATCTGAGCATGAGCGTGTACGGCACCTATGGGGTACGCGTTGGCGCGGATGACCAGTCGGCGCGCAGCTACGTGCCCACGCGCGCACTGAGTTCGCTGGATTTGTTGAAGAACCCGGTTAACCAACACCTGTCGGAGTTGACCTGGCGCGCCGGGCTCACGCTGGCTGCGATCAACTTTGTCTTCATCGGCCTGGGGGCAGCGGGCGTCAACCCGCGGGTGGGGCGCTCGGCCAACCTGGGGTTTGCCTTTCTGGCTTTTGTGGTGTATTTCAATCTGCTGGTGCTGGGCAAAAGCTGGATCGAGACTGGACAGGTGCACTTTGCCGTGTACATGGTGGCACTGCATGGCGGTGCCTTTGTGCTGGGCATGCTGCTGCTGGCCAAGAGGCACAACAACTGGGTGCTGCACTGGCCCCGCAAAAAGAAGACCGCTGCGCTGGCAGCGAAAGACGGCGCATGAAAACCATCCGGCGCTTCTTTTACGTGGAGATGATCACCGCCGTGGCGCTGGTCACGCTGGGCTTTGTGGCGCTGTTCTTTTTCTTTGACGTGGTTGAGGAATTGCAGAACGTGGGCAAGTACAGCGCCACCGGTTACAAGGTGCCGCAGGCGCTGGTTTACGTGGCCCTGATGGTGCCCAGCCATGTGTACGAGTTGCTACCGATCACGGTGCTGATTGGCACCATTTTTGTCATGGCGCGGCTGGCGCAGAGTTCCGAGTTCACCATTTTGCGTACCAGCGGCCTGGGCCCCGGGCGCGCCCTGCGTACCCTGCTGGCGCTGGGCTTGGGCTTTGTGCTGTTTACCTTCGCCGTGGGCGACTACGTGGCACCGTTTTCTGACAAGACGGCACAGCTGCTGAGATCAAGCTACCAGGGTCGCATCACCGTGGGCAAGACCGGTGCCTGGCTCAAGGAGCGCCAGACGTACGGCCAGTTTGCCGTGAACGTGGGTGCCTTGGCCCCTGACGCCAGTATGCGCGACGTGCGTATCTACGAGTTTGACAACCGCGGCCACCTGGTGTCCATGACCCAGAGCGAGAGCGCCAGCTTTGGACGCAACGAGGCCTGGGTGTTGGAGAAGGTCGAGCGCACCGAGTTTGCCGGTCTGGAGGCCAAATCCACCCACGCCGAGCGCAGCGTCATGGAGAGTTTTCGCTGGCCTACCCAGATCAGCGCGGAAATGGTGGCGGCGGCGGTACTGAAACCCGAGCGCATGCGCACCATTGACCTGTTTCAGTACATGCGCCACCTGGAGGCCAACGGCCAATCGGCGCAAAAGTACGAGATCCAGTT
>CAIPBW010000133.1 GCA_903863395.1 uncultured beta proteobacterium | reverse complement strand
TATCTGCCCGCGCCTGCGAGCAGGTTCGCCCGAAGGGGCGGATCAACCCGCAGGTTTGCCGGGCAGAGTCGTTTGTGGGCTTGCCTCGCCGAACATCGGGACCACCTGCACCGCCACAATGCTGGCAAATATCAGCAGGCCTCCCGCCATTTGAACGGTGTCGAGTCGCTCGCCCAGCAGCAGGGCCGCGGCTATTGCGGCAAACAGCACTTCCGAACTCAGCAGAATGGCCGCGTCCGCCGGCCGGGTGTAGCGCTGTGCCACCACTTGCAACGTAAACGCCACTCCCACCGAAAGCAGTCCGGCGTACAGGATCGTGGGCAGGCCGTGGATCAGGCCGTCCAGTGCCACCACCTCGCGCATGGCTGCGGCTACGCAACCGAGCACGCCGCAAACCACAAACTGCGCGCAGGCCACCAGAACCGGGGCACCCTTCCAGGCGGCAACCCGGCCGATGAACAGCACATGCAGCGCCCAGAAGATGGTGCTGGCCATCACCCAGTAGTCGCCCGCGCCAAAGGCGGTGAGCGTGCCGCCGCTCAGGAAAAACGTGCCCACCAGACTGCCCAGGGTGGCGGGCCAGACGGCAAAGTGCGGCTTGTGTTTGTCCACCAGCCAGCCCAGGATGGGCACCATCGGCACATAGAGCGCGGTCAGAAAACCGGCGTTGGAGACGCTGGTGGTGCCCACGCCAATCTGCTGGAACACCGCCCCAAGAAACAGCAGGCTGCCCAGGCCGAGGCAGGCCAGCAGGTCGCGCCGGTCAAAGACAATGCCGCGCCTGGTTTGGCGCCGGTACTCGCGCACCGCCAGTGGCAGTACGAACAGCGCGCCAATGAGAAAGCGCGCGCCGGTGTAGGTCAGCGGCCCCACGTCCTGCATGCCCCACTGCTGGGCGACAAAGGTCGATCCCCAGATGATGGCGATTACGAGCATCAAGGTATTGGAAGTGGTTCGGGTCATGGAGTTAGGGGGTCAGGCAGGGGATCAATCAGTACCCCGGGGTTCATGATGGCGTGCGGGTCGGCTACGCGTTTGGCGCTGGCGAGCATCTGGCGGTACAGGGCGGGCACTTCGCGCTCGTAGCCGCTGCGGTGGTCGCGCCCGACCGCGTGGTGGTGGGTGATGGTGCCGCCGTGATCAATAACGGCTGCGTTGGCGGCGTGCTTGATGTCGTGCCACGCGGCCAGTGCGTCGGCCACACTGCCGCGTTGCGAGCCGCGCGCGGCAATGGTGAAGTAGGGTGCCGGGCCGTCCGGGTAGAGGTGCGTCATGCGGCATGACAGCAGCGCCTCCTGGCCGGTGGCGCGCGCGATGGCGGTGGCCACATCGGCCTTGACGCCACGGTAGAAAGCCTCAAAGCGGTCCCAGGTGACGGCGCTCTCGAAGGTGTCCATGATCAGGCCCAGGCCCACTGCCGGATCGCGCCAGTAGGGCATGCGCAAAAACGCTTCGCGCCAGGCACCGGCGGCACCGCTGCGGTGAGCGTCGCCGTTTTGCGCGGCCATCGAGCGGGTCACGGCCTGCGCGTCAAAGCGTCCGCCGTGGTCGCGCACCAGTTCGAGCGCGCGCTCCATCCAGGCTTGCAGCGGGTGGTCGTCCGACTCAAAGCCCAACACCAGCATCGCGCAACTGCCGTCGCCCACGCCCGAGAACAGCGTCTCCAGCGGATCGAGCAAGCGGCAGTTGGCGGGGTTGAGGCCGGACTGCGCCAGCGCGCGCACGCACCGCACACCGGCAAAGTATTCGTCAAACTGGACCGAGGCCGAAGCCCGAAAGCGCATCGGTGCCTGCACGCGCACCCAGGCTTGGGTGAGCACGCCCAGAATGCCTTCGCTGCCCAGCACCAGCCGGTCCGGCGCAGGCCCCGCGCCCGAGCCCGGCAGGCGCCGGGTCTGCAGCACGCCAGCGGGGGTGACCATGCGGGTGGATTCAACAAAGTCGTCGATGTGCGTGGCTTGCGTGGCGTAGTGCCCCCCGGCGCGGGTGACGATCCAGCCACCCAGCGTGGAGAACTCAAAGCTCTGCGGAAAATGGCGCAGGCTCAAACCGTGGGGTTTGAGCTGGCTTTGCAATTCCGGCCCCAGCGCCCCGGCCTGGATGCACGCCGCGCGGCTGGTGGGATCGACCTCCAGCACCCGGTTGAGGCGCTCCATGTCGAGCGACACCACGCCCGCATAACCCGCGTCCACGCTGGCCTGCACGCCGCCGCACACACTGCTGCCGCCGCCATAGGGAACCACCGCCACGCGCGCGGATTGGGCCCAGTCCAGGATGTCGATGACGGCCTGCTCGTCGTCCGGGTAAGCCACCCAGTCGGGCACGGCCACGCTCGCGCGCAGCCACATGCGCGCCAGATCGGCGTAGCTCTTGCCGCTGGCGTGGTTGAGCCGGTCCAGCGCCGTGGCCGAGAACATTTCCGCCAGGGCGGCAGGTGCTGCCACGCGCGGCGCGTTCAGCGTAAATTCTTCCAACTGCGGCGGCGCAGGCTCGGTAAACGGCACCTCAAACTGCTGCGCCATGGCGCGGATGGTGGCAAGTTCACCCGCACTCAACTGGGCGTCGGCCTGGCCCCAGCCCCAAAAACGCCGTGCAGCCCGGCGTGAGAGTGTGGCGTGTGGGTTCATCAACGCACCAGGGCCGGGAAAAGCTTGGCCAGTCCGTCGGACATCACCTCGACCGCCAGTGCGGCCAGAATCAACCCCATCAGGCGCGTCATCACGTTGATGCCGGTCTTGCCCAGCACGCGCGCAATCGGCTGCGCCAGCGCAAAGCACAGCGCCGTGGCCAGCGCCACCACCACGCCGTAGCCCACCAGGGTGCCGAGTTGCCAGAAGGTTTTGGCCTTTTCGGCGTAAATCACCACCGTCGATATGGTGGCCGGGCCGGTGAGCAGCGGGATGGTCAGCGGCACCACGGCAATGCTGGCACCCATGGCGGCCTTCTCGGCGCCGTCTTCGAGTTCATGGGTGCTGGTCTTGGCCTCGGCCGGTTGGGCGTTGAGCATGTTCAGCGCCGAGGTCAGCAGCAGCATGCCCCCGCCCACTTGGAAGCTCGCCAGCGAAATGCCAAAGAATTCCAGCAGGTGCAGCCCGAGCAGGGCGCTCACTGCAATCACCACAAACGCGGTGAAGGCTGAAATGCGCACCGTCTGGCGGCGTTGCGCGGGCGAAAGGTTCTCGGTGTAGTGGATGAAGAACGGCACGATCGCCAGGGGGTTGACGATGGCCAGCAGCGTCACCAGGGGTTTGAGGTCCATAGGGTGTGGGTCCGTGCGGGTCAGTAGTGCGGTGGCAGTTCATCGCCGGGGCGCTGGGGCATGTCGGCACCGCGCTCATGCGCTTGCTGCTTGAGCATGGCTACCTCGCGCACCAGTTGGGCAATGTCTTGCTGCTGGCGTACCAGCACCAGGTTGAGTTGGTCGAGCAGATCCTCGGCGTAGCTGGCCTTGATTTCCAGTTCGGTGAGGCGTTGGTCGGTGTCGGTTGCGTGCGGCATCCCTGTATTGGACACGAAATGCAGCGGCGCTTGCGCGCGCCGCAGGGGAATCAACCTGAAAGCTTGGCGCTGTGGCTGTCTGCGTAGCGGTAGAACGCCCACTTCACGGTTTGTACCAACGCCAGATACGACAGCGCCATGGCCCCCAGGATCAGGTAGAACTCCGCAGGCGGCGGCACAAAGCCGAAGTAGCCGCCCAGAGCGCTAAAGGGCAGCAGCGCGGCGGCAAGCACAATCGTCAGCGACGTGGCGATGAGATAGGGGTGCGGGCGGCTGGCGAGCGGGCTGCCGCGCGTGCGGATCACAAATATGACCAGCACCTGGGTGCACAGCGACTCGACAAACCAGCCGGTCTGGAACAGTCCCTCGTTGGCATGCAGCACCTGCAACAGCACGTAAAACGTGAGAAAGTCAAACAGCGAACTGATCGGCCCGATCACCAGCATGAAGTTGCGGATCAGCGCCATGTCCAGCACCCGGGGGCGGCGCAGCTCGGCCGCATCCACCGTGTCCAGTGGAATGGTGATTTCGGACAGGTCGTAGAGGATGTTGTTGAGCAGAATCTGCGTTGGCAGCATCGGCAAAAATGGCAGGAACAGCGCCGCGCCGGCCATGCTGAACATGTTGCCGAAGTTGGAGCTGGTGCCCATCAGCAGGTATTTCATGATGTTGCCAAAGGTGCGTCGTCCCTCCAGCACCGCTTCGTGCAGCACCTGCAGATCGGGCTCCAGCAGGATCATGTCGGCGGCAGCCTTGGCCACATCCACCGCAGAGTCCACCGAGATGCCGACGTTGGCGGCGTGCAGCGAAGGTGCGTCGTTGATGCCGTCGCCCATGTAGCCGACCACGTGGCCGCGTGCGCGCAGGGCCTGGATCACGCGCTCCTTCTGCGCCGGGTTGACGCGGCAAAACAGGTTGACCGACTCGACCCTGGCCTGCAGGGCGCGGTCGTCCATGGCGGCGAGGTCGCGCCCGGTGAGTATTGCGGTGACGGCGATGTTGAGCTGGGCGCAGACGTGCAGGGTGACGCGCTCGCTGTCGCCGGTGACGATCTTGATGGCAACGCCAATGTCGCGCAGCGCGTCCAGGGCGGGTCCGGCGCTGGCCTTGGGTGGGTCCAGAAAGGCGGCGAAGCCAGCGAGTGTGAGCGCGCTCTCATCGGTCACCACGGCATGGGGGTGGTCGCGCGCCACCTCGCGCCAGGCGATGCCCAGGGCGCGAAAACCCTGTTCTTCCAGCGCGTGGTACTGGGTCTGGACCTGTGCCAGCGCCGCCGCATCCAGCGCCTGGGGTTGGGCCGGGTCAGAGGTCTCGCAGTGCGTGCACAAACCCACAATGTCGTCTGGCGCGCC
>CAIPBW010000132.1 GCA_903863395.1 uncultured beta proteobacterium | reverse complement strand
TGCTGGGCGGCCTGTTGATTGGTGTGGTGCAAAGCGTGATGAGCACGCTCTGGCCCGAAGGCGCGCGCCTGATGATTTACATCGCCATGGCGGCGGTGCTGCTGCTGCTGCCCAACGGTCTGCTGGGCCGCAAGGAGTAGGTGCCATGAAACGCCACCTGCACTTTTTGCTCGCGCTCGCTGTGGTGCTGCTCATGCCCGCGTTCATGCAGTCGGGCTCGCTTGCCAGCGAAGTCCTGATCTATGCCCTGGCTGCCATGGGCTGCAATCTGCTGCTGGGCTTTACCGGCTTGCTCTCGTTTGGCCAGGGTGTGTTCTTTGGCCTGGGCAGCTACACCATTGCGCTGACGCTCACGCGCTGGCCGCTGCCGATGCCGCTGGCGCTGCTACTGGCCATGCTGATGGGCGCGCTGGGTGCGGCCGTGGTGGGTTGTGTTGCAATCCGGCAAAAGGGTACCTACTTTGTGATGCTCACGCTGGCCTTTGCGCAGATGTTTTACTTCATCGCCTACACCGCCACCGGCATCACCGGCGGCGACAACGGCTTGCTCGACATTCCCCGGCCCAGCATTGTGGTGCTGGGGCACACGCTGTGGTCGCTGGCGTCGCCGTGGCAGTTTTACGGCTTTGTGGCGGCAGCGTTTTTGCTCGCGTTCTGGCTGCTGCAAAAGGTGTCGCGCTCCACCTTCGGGCGCACGCTGCTGGCAGTGCGCGACAACGAAGAGCGTGCCGGTGCCATTGGCTACAACCTCAAGTTGCTCAAGCTCCAGGCGTTTGTGATCTCGGGTGCGGTTACCGGCCTGGCCGGGGCACTGCACGCCATGATGACCGGCATTGCGCCCCTGTCCAACGCCGAGTACCACACCAGCGAGATGATTCTGGTGATGACCGTCATTGGCGGCGCGGGCAACCTGTTTGCGTCGGTGCTGGGCTCGGCGTTCTATGTGCTCATGGCCGACTGGCTCTCCACCCTGTGGCCGCGCTGGTTGCTGCTGCTGGGCCTGGTGCTGATGGCGGTGAGCCTGTGGATGCAACGTGGCCTGTGGGGCCTGGGCGAGAGCGCCTGGCGCATGCTGCGCAGCAAGCTGGAGAAGTCCGCATGACCAGCCCCATCCTGCTCGAAGCGATTGGCATCGAAAAGTATTACGACAAGTTTGCCGCCCTGGGCGGTGTCGATCTGAAGGTGCGCGCCAACACCGTGCACTCGGTCATCGGCCCCAACGGTGCGGGCAAGACCACGCTGTTTCACATGCTCACCGGCACCAAGTCAGTGAGCGCCGGGCGCATCGTGTTCGACGGGCACGACGTCACCCACGAGCCCGACCACCGCCGCGTGCAGCGCGGCATGGCGCGCTCGTTCCAGGTGACCAGTTTGTTTCTGAGCCTGCCGGTGCGCGAGAACCTGCGTCTGGCCGCGCAGGGCGTGGCCCCGGCCAAGGCGCTCAACTGCTGGCACGAGCCCATTGGCGCGCGTGCCTGTGCCGACACGGTGGAGCGCGTGCTCGACAAGCTCGGCCTGAGCAGCCTCGCCATCACCCCGGCGGGCAATCTCTCGCACGGCCAGCAGCGCCGCCTTGAAGTTGGCATGGCGCTGGCCGCGCACCCCAAGGCAATCTTTCTGGACGAGCCCACCTCGGGCATGGGCATTGACGATCTGGATGCCATGAAGCGCCTGATCCTGAGCCTGCGCGACGAACACACCGTGGTGCTGATTGAGCACAACATGGACATCGTGATGGACAT
>CAIPBW010000131.1 GCA_903863395.1 uncultured beta proteobacterium | reverse complement strand
GTGGTGAGTGTGCTGCTGCACGGCTGCGTGCTTGACTGGCTGCGCGAACAGGGGCCACAGCACCCACGCCTTACACCGCTGCCACCACCGCTGTTGCTGCGCGTGCTCAAGCCCAGCCCACCCGCTGCACCACCGGCACGCGCACGCGCTGCCGCATCTGCCGCTACGCAAGCCCCTACGCCCACATCACCTGAGCCGACTCCTGACGCGACCGCCGCCGCACCAGCTGTGGTGCCTGCGCCTGAGCCGCCCGCAGCGGACGCAGCTCCCACCCCACCACCCGCATTCGAGCCGCCGCCGTACCCGCCGCTGGAGGCGGCCAGCACCTCACCTGCGAGCACCTGGCCGCCCGACACACGCCTGCGCTACAACCTCAAGGGCTACTACCGGGGCGACGTGTATGGCTCGGCCGAGGTGCTGTGGCAGCACCGCGATGGGCGCTACCAGGCGCGGGTGGATTTGCGCATGGCGCTGGTGCTGTCGATCACCCTGCTCAGCCAGGGAACGCTCAGCGACGAGGGCTTGCTGCCCGCCCAGTACGAAGAGCAGTTTCTGGCGAGCGTACGCCGCGCCAGCTTTGACGGCATTGCACTCAAGTTCAACGACGGCACCGCAGTGCGCC
This sequence comes from uncultured beta proteobacterium, assembly GCA_903863395.1. Lineage (GTDB taxonomy): Bacteria > Pseudomonadota > Gammaproteobacteria > Burkholderiales > Burkholderiaceae_C > Allorhodoferax. The sequence goes on along the minus strand of CAIPBW010000131.1, from coordinate 6,252 downwards.
AGCCGCCCCAAGTGCAGGACACGGCCAGCCAGTTTGTCGAACTGACGCGGCGCTTTGCCAGTGGACGCCAGGCGCTGGCCGTGGGTGCCACGGTGCCGGTGTGGCTGGCGCGGCCGCAGCAGTTGGATTTGTGGACCTACGACGTGGTGGCGCTGGAAACGCTGGACCTGCCCGAGCTGGGTGCCGTACCGGCCTACCACCTGCAGCCGCGCCCCCTGGTGCGCGCGCGTGGCCCGATTACTGCCGAGATGTGGTTTGCGCCCACGCTGCAGTACTTGCCGGTGCGCATCCGCATCCAGCTGGGTGAGGGCAACTTTATCGACCTGCTGGCGCAGCGCATCGAACAGGGCCAGGCCGATCCCCCGCCTTGAATCGGCAGCTACATCTGCTTGAACAGATGCGAAAACGGCCGGCTCACGGACAGGTTTTCCTTGCGTCCGCGCACCTTCACCGTGGCCTGCCCGCGAAAGTCGCGCGTGACGGCTTCCACCGCCGCCACGTTGACGATGGTGGAGCGGTGGATTTGCCAGAACCTGGCGGGGTCGATGCCTTCCAGAATCTCCTTGATCGGCGTGCGGATCAGCGCGTCGCAGTCGGCGGTGGCGACCAGCGTGTATTTCTCGTCCGACTGGAAGAACAGCACGTCGTCGATGGCAATCAGGCGCAGGTTCTGGCCGACGCTGGCCTTGATCCAGCGTAGCGGTTGTGCCTGCGGTGCGAGCGTGGCCGACAGGCGCGCCATCAGCGCCTGCAAGTCCTGCGCGGGTGCCGCTGCCCCCTGGCCGATACGCGCTTGCAGGCGCTCGACCGTGGCCTGCAGGCGCTCGTCGCTGTAGGGTTTGAGAACGTAGTCCACCGCGTCGGCCTCAAACGCCTGCACCGCGTACTGGTCAAACGCGGTCACAAACACCAGGTGGCATTTGTGTTGGGGATTGGAGGCCAGGCTGCGCGCCACCTCGACGCCGGTCATCTCGGGCATCTGGATATCCAGAAACGCCAGATCGGGCTGGTGCTCTTCAATCGCCTGCAACGCAGCTTCGCCGTCGCCCACATCGGCCACGATGCGCAACTGCGGCCACAGCCGCGCGAGCTTGGCCTTGAGCTGGGCGCGCAGAATGGGTTCGTCTTCGGCAATGACGGCGGTGATGGACATGGTGGGCGGGGTTCAGGGCAGTTTGCGGTTGCGGCGGCGAACGCTCCAGTAGATGGCGAGCGCAATCAGTATAAAAGGCGCGGCCACAGGGAAGATCGACACCAGAATCACCAGCGGGATGAGCAGCAGCAAGGCCGCCAGAAAAAAGCCCAGGCCGTAGAGCACCGCCACCACAAACAGAATGGCCAACGCCACCACGCCAAAGCCAGCCAGCAGGCCGACCGAACCCAGCGCCATGCCCTCCACGCCATCGAGCCGCAGGTCGCCCACCTGCACCGGCATCCAGCCGGTGTACAGACCCACCAGGGCCAGCACAAAAGCGCCACACAGTAGCACCATCAGCACCGCCAGAATGCGCGACACCACCTGCACCCAGACGCTGTGCGACTGGCTGCCCAGGTGCACCACACGCCGCCAAGGGCTGGCGGGTGCAGTTGCACTCGCAGGGACTGACGCAGCGCCAACCGATGCCGCCCTGGCAGCACCCGCGGCGGCGGTGGGCGCGGCAGCGGGCAGCTCGGCCGGAATCTCGATGCTGGCGACCACGCCGCGCGGGCTATTGGACTCGATGCAAAACTGCGCCTTGTCACCATAGAGCGCGGCCAGGCGCTCACGCACATTGGTCAAGCCGACTCCACCGCCAGGGGTGGCGGCTTCGCCCAAACCTTTGCCACTGTCGCGCACCTGCACCCGGATGCGCTCGCCTGCAGGCGTGGTGATCTGCGTCACCAGCACGTCGATGCGGCCACCCTCGCGCAGCGGCTCCAGCCCGTGCTTGATGGCGTTTTCCACCAGCGAGGGCAACATCATCGGCGGGAACGGCTTGTCCAGCAAAACGCTGGGCACATCTACCGCAAACTGCAGGCGCTCGCCCATGCGCATTTGCAGAATGTTGAGGTAGGCGCGCACCAGTTCGAGTTCCTGCCCCACAGTGGAGGTGTGCTCGCGCATCTTGGGCAGCGACGCGCGCAGGTAGGCGATCAGGTGGCCCACCATCCGATGGGCGGCGCTGGCATCCACTTCGGTGAGCGCCTGCACGTTGGCCAATGTGTTGTAGAGGAAATGCGGCTCCACCTGGGCCTGCAGCGCCTGCAAACGCGCCTCGGTAATCTGGCGACTCAGTTCACTGAGTTGGGCCTGTTCGGTTTTTTCTTCGGCCACGGCCAGCGCGCGGCGCGAGCGGCCAATGAAGTATTTGGAAATGAGCAGCAGCACAAACAGCGGAATAAAGGCCAGGATCAGCGCCGAGCCAACGCCGATGCGCCAGACGTCGCCGCCCACCTTGCTGCGGATTTCGCCGCGCAAGCCGTCAGGCAGCGGTGTAACCGAAGGCGACGCCGGAATCTGGATATGGATGCCACTGTGCTTGGACTTTTCTGGCGTTGGTGCCTCAGCCGCTGGGCGCTCGGCGGCCGCCTTGTCCTGGCGTAGCGTCTTGATGGACTGCAGTGCCTCGCGCGCCGCCTTCTCGTTGTCGCGTGCGGTCTTGAGCATGGCGTCAAACGAGGCGGCCGTGGCGCTGAAGTCCAGCCCCCGGTTCTTGAGCAGGGCCAGCGCATCGTCGCGCGCTTCTTCCACCGCCTGGCGCGCCTCGACGGCGGCGTCGAGTGCGGCGTCAGCGGCCTCCAGCGCCGCTTCGAGCGCTGCGTCGGCCGACTCCTGGGCCGATTCGCGCGCCGCCCGGCTGACATCGGTCTGCGCCGCTGACAACTCTTTCTTGGCGCGGGCAATCTCGGAGAGTGCATGGTCCAACTCGCGCTGGCGGTCGGGGTCGTGGGCGCGTTCGCGCATGGCACGTACCACGTCTTCGGCAAAGTTGAGCGCCGTGTCGCCAAAGGCGAGATTGATTTCGCGGTCGATGGCCTTGCGCTCCTGCGGCGTAGCACCGCTGTCGTGCAGGCGGATCACCTGAATCGGCACGGCAAACATCACCAGGCCGATCAAAACCAGCAGCCCACCGGCCACCATCGCCCACCAGGGCGTCTTGTGAATGAAACTGCCAAATGCCTTGAACATGATGCGGATGCTACCCGGGTTGAAAGTGCGCCGAGCTTAAGCGCCACTGGTGCCTGCACGCCAGCGCCGAAGGATGGAATGCAGAACCAGGGGCGTGAATTGCAGGTGGCCCGTAGGGTGATGGCAGGCAACATAGAATTCCAGCTCGCTGCAAGCCGCGCCACAAGGACACCCATGGACCACGCACACCCTCCCATCGCCAAGCGCATTGCCGCCATCCGCGCCGGATTGCACGCGCACAGCGCCCACGCGCTGCTGGTGCCCTCCAGCGACCCCCACCTGTCCGAATACCTGCCCGAGCACTGGCAGGCGCGCGAATGGACCAGCGGCTTTACCGGCTCCATGGGCACGCTGGTGGTGACGCTGGAACACGCCGCCCTGTTTGCCGACAGCCGCTACTGGAGCCAGGCCCAGGCCGAACTCCAGGGCAGCGGCATTGAACTGGAAAAAATCCCGACTACGGCAGCCACCTACCATACCGACTGGCTGGCCCGCCACAGCGGGAAAGGCGCGGTGGTAATGGTCGATGGACAGGTGCTGGCCCTGGCGGCAGAAAAGGCCTTGCGTGCCGCGCTTGACGCCGTGGGCGCCACGCTGCGCACCGACATCGACCTGTTTGACAGCATCTGGGACACGCGCCCTGCGCTGCCCACCGGTGCCGTCTATGAACACCTGGAGCCCTACGCGGGTGAAGCGCGCGCCGACAAACTCGCGCAAGTGCGCGCCGCCGTGGACAAGCTTGGCTGCAACGCGCACTTTGTCTCCAGCGTGGACGACATCGCCTGGCTGCTCAACCTGCGCGGCAGCGACGTGAGCTACAACCCGATGTTTATCGCGCACCTGCTGCTGCGCACCAACGACTGCACCCTGTTTGTGGCCGAGGGCAAGGTGGACGCCGCGTTGCGCGCGCGCCTGTCTGCCGACGGCGTGGCGCTTGCACCCTACGCCGATGCACCGCGCGCACTGGCCGCGCTGGGCAGCAGCGACCATGTACTGCTCGACCCCAAGCGCGTGACCTACGGGCTGCGCCAGCACATTGCCCAGAGCGTGCAGGTGGTGGAGGCGATCAACCCCAGCGTCCTTTTCAAAAGCCGCAAGAACGCAGCGCAAGCGCAGTTTGTGCGCGAGGCCATGCGCCAGGACGGCGCGGCGATGTGCGAGTTTTACGCCTGGTTTGAGCAGGCGCTGCAGAGCCAGAGCCTGACCGAACTGGACGTGGCCGAGCACCTGAGCGCCGCGCGGGCACGGCGCGCGGGCTTCATGGACCTGAGCTTTCCGGTGATTGCCGGCTTTAACGCCAACGGTGCCCTGCCCCACTACCGCGCCACCGAAGAGGCCCACGCACGCATCGAGGGCAGCGGATTGCTGCTGATCGACTCGGGCGGCCAGTACCTGGGCGGCACCACCGACATCACCCGCACCTGGGCGATTGGCAGCGTCTCGGCCCAGCAGCGGCGCGACTACACCGCCGTGCTGCAAGGCACCATGGCCTTGAGCCGCACCGTGTTCCCGGTGGGAACGCTCTCGCCCGCGCTGGACGCCATCGCACGCACGCCGCTGTGGGCGCTGGGCCTGGACTACGGCCACGGCACCGGCCACGGCGTGGGCTACTTCCTCAACGTGCACGAAGGCCCGCAAAGCATCAGCAAGGTGGCGGCCGAGCCGCACCACGCCATGCAGCCGGGCATGATCACGTCGATTGAGCCGGGCCTGTACCGCGAAAGCCAGTGGGGCGTGCGTATCGAAAACCTGGTGCTCAACGTGCCGCACGCCACGCCCGAGAACGACGCCTTTGGTGCCATGCTGGCCTTTGAAACCCTGACTCTGTGCCCGATCGACACCACCTGCATCGAGCACAGCATACTGCGCGCCGACGAGGTGCAATGGCTTAACCAGTACCACGCCACCGTGCGCGAGCGCCTGGCGCCATTGCTCACGGGCGATGCGCTTGCCTGGCTGCAACGCCGCACCCAACCCATCTAACCGCCCTTCTCTGTACAATCAGCCCCGACGGGCCTTCCCGCATGGTGAAGCGGCCAACCGGGTCAGGTGGGGAACCAAGCAGCCCTAACTGTGGAGCCAGTGCCGGGGTCAGGCTCGTCAACCTTCTTTTTGCAAAGCGAATGGAATCAACAACTTAAGTTGATTTGCTCTGAAATACATTCGATTTTGTAACACCTGCCTGTAACACCTGAGCGTCGCGTTGTTCAACCAACGTGGAGGTCACATGGCTGTCTTAACCGGCTTATTCAAACGCGGAAACTCCGCTGAACCAATCGTTGTCACCCGCAGCATCCACTACGCTGGACGCGGATGCTCCTATCGTCAACGGATGGGTCGAGGTGGAATTGCCTGGTATGTTGTCTGCCATGATCAAGGGCAACCATCTGACTGGTCAAACTCACTAACAAGCTCAGTCATCACAACTCTGCAATTCCCAACCTGATGCGCGCCGCCTGCATGACGGCTTCGGAGTCCTTGAGCACATAGCCCTTCTCCAGCATGCGTGTCATGTATTGCTTGTTGTACAGGAAGGCCAGAATGACCTGCCAAAAGCCGAAGGTCAGGGCCGTGATCACCAGGTGCAGCACTGCGATGCCGAGTTCGCCCCGCAAGAGCGGTACAAACCAGCCAAAAAACAGGTAGGTCCAACTGAAACCGAAGTAGCCGTTTTTCGTCAAGCCGTTGGCCGGGTGTTGAATGATGACCTTGGTTGCCATGGCAGATTCTCCGTGGTTATGGATGGCACGCCTTCACCAGGTCCTTGTGCCACGCACACTCTACCACCGCGCGATAGAGCGATAGCGCTTTTGCTCACCTGTGCCACGCATCTCCAAGCATCTTCCAGCGCAGTCGCGCTTAAGAGTGCATTAATCTTGGCGCACTACGATGCAGGCTTCATGGTATGCGTCTATCCGAACAACTTATGCGAGATTCGAATTCTTTCCAAATGCAGGCTGCTCTGGTCGCAGCAGCGCCAACGCCGCCGGACGACGACGACGCGCACCTTATCGACCTCGACTTTGTCCGCGACCTCGAAGCGGGCGGCAACATGCTGCAAACCCTGATGGGGCTGATAACCT
>CAIPBW010000130.1 GCA_903863395.1 uncultured beta proteobacterium | reverse complement strand
CTGCTGCGCGACCAGCAGGCCCGACTGGCGGAGAACCAAACCCTGGCCACCGCCGTGGAACTGGCGCGCGCCGTGGCGCACAACCTGCGCAATCCGCTGGCATCGATCCGCGTATCGGCCGAAATGCTGCAAGCCAGTGACGCCTCCAGCGCCGAATGCACCGAGCACTGCGGCGACATCACCAGTTCGGTGGACCGGGCCGACCGCTGGATTACGGAGCTGGTGCGCGTCTCGCAAGCGCCCAGGCTGCAGGCCGAAACGGTGCTGCCCTCGCCCGTGATTCGCGCCTGCCTGGAAGAAATGGCCCCCGAGATGAACCGGCGCGGCATTCGCTGGACCGTACCCGAGGAAGACGCGCCCGGCATCCTGGCCCATACCGCAATGCTGCGGCAAATCATCATCAGCATCCTGGCCAACGCCACCGATGTGATGCCCGAAGGCGGCGAGATTGCGGTGCGCTGGGCCAGCAGCGCCGAGGCGCTCAAGCTGCAGATCACCGACAGCGGCCCGGGCATTGCCGACGATGTGCGCAACGCGCTGTTTCGCCCATTTTTCAGCACCAAGAGCGGCGGCCTGGGCATGGGGCTGGCCCTGGTCAAGCGCATGGTCGAGCAGTGGGGCGGCGAGATTGTGCTGCGCCGCGCCCCGGTGCGCGGCACCTGCGTGGAACTCACCCTGCCACTATCCCGGGCGCTTGCGCCCACTGCGGAGTAATTCAGCATGGCAACCTTGCTGGTAATTGAAGACGAACTGGTGCTGGCCAAGAACATCGCCCGGTTTTTTGAAAAGGCCGGCCACCTGGTCGAGGTGGCGCACGACGGTGCCGTCGGGTTGCACGCTGCAGAGCGCATCCAGCCGGATGTGGTGATCGTGGACTTCCAGCTCCCGGGTATGGACGGGCTTGAAGTGATACGCGCCCTGCACAAGCAGGACGATCCGCCGCGCATCGTGATGGTGACCGGCCACGCCAGCGTGACGCTGGCGGTGGATGCGATGAAGGCCGGTTCGATGGACCTGCTGACCAAACCGGTCACGCTGCAACACCTGCAGCAAGTGGTGGAGCGCGCCCTGGCGCAGCGCGGCGAACACCGTGCGCTGGACTACTACCGCCAGCGCGAAGCACGCCAGGCCAGCCTGGACACCCTGGTAGGAGAATCCGCCGCCATGCAGCGCCTGCGCGAGCTGATTCGCACCGTCTCGGCCACCGAGCCGGCCGACCAGTCGGCCGCCGCCCCGATCCTGATTACTGGCGAAACCGGCACCGGCAAGGATCTGGTGGCGCGCGCATGCCACCACAGCGGGCCGCGCGCCAAGGCGGCGTTCATCGAACTCAACTGCGCAGCTTTGCCAGGGCACCTGATGGAAGCCGAGCTGTTTGGCTTTGAGAAGGGCGCGTTCACCGACGCCCATGCACGCAAGATCGGGCTGATCGAAGCGGCCGATGGCGGCACGCTGTTTCTGGACGAAATCGGCGAACTCGATCTGGCGCTCCAAGCCAAACTGCTGCGTGTGCTGGAGAACCTGCGCGTGCGCCGACTTGGCGCGCTCACTGAGCGCCAGATCAACGTGCGTATCGTCGCCGCCACCAACCGCGACCTGGCCGCCCAGGTGCGCGACGGGCGTTTTCGCGCCGACCTGATGTACCGGCTGCAGGTGTTCCAGATCCACGTTGAGCCCTTGCGCACGCGCACCGAAGATGTCCCGGCGCTGGCACGCCACTTTCTTGCGCAACTGGCAAACCGCTACGCGCGCAGCGAACTCACGCTGGACGACAGCGCCATGGCGGCGCTGATGGCGCACGACTGGCCGGGCAATGTGCGCGAGTTGCGCAACGTGCTTGAGCGCGCCGTGCTGCTGCAGCGCAGCGGCGCGCTCACCGCCAGCAGCCTGATGCTGGCGCACACAACGCGCACGGCGGCCCCGGCCCAAGGGGGCAGCACCGAGCCCCAGGGCGCGGTGTCGCTTGACGCGGTAGAGCGCGAGCACCTGCTGCGCGCACTCACCCAATGCAAGTGGAACGTGACCCAGTCGGCCAAGCTGCTGGGCATCAGCCGCGACACCCTGCGCTACCGCATCGAGCGCCACGGCCTGCAACGCTAAGGCACGCACAACGACCATGAGCGAGCCCGTGGTTTGGACCGAGGACGGCAGCCCCTACAGCGCACGTTTTGGCGACCGCTACCGCACACGCACCGGGGGGCTGGCGCAAGCACTGTGCGTGTTTCTGGCAGGCTGCGGTCTGCCCGCGCGCTGGCGCGGTGCAGAACGCTTTACCGTACTGGAAACCGGCTTTGGGCTGGGGCTCAACTTCCTGGCGACCTGGGCCGCGTGGGAGCAGGACCCACAGCGTTGCCAGCGGCTGCACTTTGTCTCCATCGAGGCCTACCCGGTGGACGGCGCAGAAATCCTGCGCAGCGCCTTGGCGATTGACGCCACAGCCCAGCACCCACCAGCGCTGCTGGCGCGCCTGCAGAGCCACGCGCAGGAACTCTGCAGCGCCTGGGGCGCGGTGTCAGCAGGGGTGCAGACTCTGGCATTTGCCAACGGTTGCGTGCACCTGACCCTGGCCGTGGGCGATGTGCAAGCCATGCTGCAGGCGCTGGACTGCCAGGCCGACGCGGTGTTTCTGGATGGCTTTAGCCCCACGCTCAATCCGCAGATGTGGTCGCATGCCACCTTGGAGCAGGTGCGCAGCCGCTGCCACAGCGGCACCACGCTGGCGAGCTATACCGTGGCGGCCCCGGTGCGCGCGAGCCTGAAGCAGCTCGGCTTTCACGTTCGCAAATGCCCGGGCCTGGCCCCCAAACGCCACCGCATGGAAGCCGTATGCGGCGAACAGAAAAGTTATCTGCCGCCAAAGCAAGCTAACTAGTTGATTTTGTTGAGTATTTTTCCTGCAGCCCGGATTTGCCGCCTGAAAAAAATGTACTTGCGATAGATGGCTATCACCCATTGATCCGGCATTGGCTCCCGCCAAAAAGCACCAAGCCCTTGATTCCATTGACGTTTTCTGATTCAACGCAGAGTTGGCATGGGCTATGCGTTAAGTCTTACAACTGAATCAACCGCACTTAAGGAGAAAT
>CAIPBW010000129.1 GCA_903863395.1 uncultured beta proteobacterium | reverse complement strand
TGGTCATTGATGACGACGATCTGGCGCGTGAGGCCATAGTCATGTTGCTCAATATGTGGGGCTATACCGTGACTGCAGCGCGCAGCGCGCTCAACGCACGGGAGTTGGTGCAAAAAGGCGTACGGCCCGCGCTGGTGCTGAGTGACTATCGACTGGGCGAGTCGGGCGACGGTTTCCAGGCGATTGCGGGTGTGCGCGCCTTGCTGGACAAAGACATTCCCGCGTGCCTGATCAGTGGCGATACCGACGCGACGCTGGTGCAGCAGGCACAGAGCCGGGGCTTGACCTTGTTGCTCAAACCAGTGCGCCCGGCCAAGCTGCGCAGCCTGGTGTGGCGCATGGCGCAGTCGACTACGTCGGCAAATGTGGTGGACGTGGTTTCAGGCGACGCTTTGGGCTAGCGCGGGGTAACCCTGGCGCGCAGCCTCCAGCACGGCCAAGGTCCGGTTGGGCACCTTGAAGTGCCGCAGGATGGCGGTCACATGGCTTTTGACCGTTTCTTCCGAAACGCCCAAGGATTGGCTGATCTCGCGATTGGATTTTCCGGCCACCATTTCGAGCAGCACCAGCGTCTGCCGTCGCGTCAGCGATGTGCTCTCCAGCGTGTCTTCAGGCTCAAACCCGTCGGCATCCGCGCGCAACTCGGCGGGTAAATAAATGCCACCCTGCAGCACAACGCGGATGGCATCAAGAATTTCTGCGCTTTGGCCGGACTTGGTGACAAAACCGCAGGCCCCGGCTTGCAGCACCGAGCGCATGAGAGCGACGCTGGCCGAACCTGAGAGCATGAGCACCGGCAAATCAGGGAAGCGCGCGCCCAGTACGTCCAGCGCCTGCAAACCAGTGGCATCGGGCAGGTGGTAGTCGAGCAGAACCAGTTCCAGTTCGGGATGCTGGCGGGCTTGTTCGAGCGCCTGGGCGAAGGTGGAGGCCTGCATCACCTCCACGCAGGGGCCCAAGCCATGGAGCACCTGCTGCGTGCCCTCACGTACCAGCGCATGGTCGTCAACGACAAGAATTTTCAAGGAACTGCTTTCTGCAAATGTCCGTCCTGGACAGGCAGGATGGTAGCGCAAGTTTCATAAAAAAAGCCCGCAGTGAGCGGGCTTTTTGTCGAGTGGCAGGTGCTTAGCCGCCGTGCAGCTTCATCATCAGCGGCACGATCAGCAGGGCGACGATGTTGATGATCTTGATCAGCGGGTTGACGGCCGGGCCGGCCGTGTCCTTGTAGGGGTCGCCCACGGTGTCACCGGTCACTGCGGCCTTGTGGGTTTCAGAACCCTTGCCGCCGTGGTGTCCGTCTTCGATGTACTTCTTGGCGTTGTCCCAGGCACCGCCGCCGGTACACATGGAGATGGCGACAAACAGACCGGTCACGATAGTGCCCATCAGCAGGCCGCCCAGGGCAGCCGGGCCGAGAACCAAGCCGACCAGGATCGGAGCGACCACCGGCAGCAGGCTGGGGATCATCATTTCCTTGATGGCAGCGGTGGTCAGCATGTCAACAGCCGTGTCGTACTCGGGCTTGCCGGTGCCGTCCATGATGCCCTTGATTTCCTTGAACTGGCGGCGCACTTCGACCACCACCGAGCCTGCAGCGCGGCCAACGGCTTCCATCGCCATGGCACCAAACAGGTAGGGGATCAGACCGCCAATGAACAAGCCGATGATGACCATCGGGTCGCTCAGGTCAAAGGTGACGTGCTTGCCCAGGCCTTCGAGCTTGTGGGTGTAGTCGGCAAACAGAACCAGCGCCGCCAGACCGGCCGAGCCGATGGCGTAGCCTTTGGTAACGGCCTTGGTGGTATTGCCCACGGCGTCCAGGGGGTCGGTGATGTCACGCACGCTGGCGGGCAACTCCGACATTTCGGCAATGCCGCCGGCGTTGTCGGTGATCGGGCCGTAGGCGTCCAGGGCCACCACGATACCGGCCATGCTCAGCATCGAGGTTGCGGCAATGGCGATGCCGTACAGACCACCCAGGGAGAAGGCGGTGTAGATGGCCATGCAGACAAACAGCACAGGCCAGGCAGTCGAGCGCATCGAAACACCCAGGCCGGCGATGATGTTGGTGCCGTGACCGGTGGTGGAAGCCTGGGCAATGTGCTGCACCGGGGCGTATTGGGTGCCGGTGTAGTACTCGGTAATCCAGACCAGCGCGCCGGTGAGGATCAGGCCGACTGCGCACGATGCGAACAGAGCGCCAGCGCCCACCGTTTTTCCGTCCGCCAGGGTGATGGCGGTGGGGAACAGGCTTTGGGTCACAAAGTAGAACGCCACCAGCGACAGAATGCCGGCCACGGCCAGGCCCTTGTAGAGGGCGGGCATGACGTTCTTCATGTCGGGCGTTGCCTTGACAAAGAAGCAGCCGATGATGGAGGCGACGATCGACACCGCGCCCAGTGTCAGCGGATACAGAACCGCGTTGGCACCGCCGCCAGTGACCATCAGCGCGCCCAGCACCATGGTGGCGATCAGGGTCACGGCGTAGGTTTCAAACAGGTCGGCTGCCATACCGGCGCAGTCACCCACGTTGTCGCCCACGTTGTCGGCAATCACGGCCGGGTTGCGGGGGTCGTCTTCGGGGATACCGGCTTCAACCTTGCCCACCAGGTCAGCGCCAACGTCGGCACCCTTGGTGAAAATGCCACCGCCCAGACGGGCGAAGATCGAAATCAGGGATGAGCCAAAGGCAAAACCCACCAGCGGGTTGAGCAGCGCGGCAAATGCCTTGCTGTCAGCAGGAACGCCGCCAGCGGTCAGAAACCAGTAAAAACCGGTAACCCCGAGCAGCCCCAGACCCACCACCAGCATGCCGGTGATGGCACCGCCGCGAAACGCGACGTCCAGTGCCGGGCCAATACCCTTGGTTGCGGCCTGGGCGGTGCGCACATTGGCGCGCACCGACACGTTCATGCCGATAAAGCCGCAGGCACCTGAGAGCACCGCGCCAATGATGAACCCGACCGCGCTCAGCGAGTCGAGGAACACGGCGATCAAAATGGTCAGAACGACGCCCACCATGGCGATGGTCTTGTATTGCCGCGCCAGGTAGGCTGCCGCACCGGTTTGAATGGCGGCTGCAATCTCTTGCATGCGCGCATTACCTGCGTCCTGGGAAAGAATCCAACTGCGTGCCCAAAAGCCGTAAGCCACGGCAATGAACCCGCAGACGAGCGCCAGAATCAGCGCCGAGTTGCCAGTCATAAATATCTCCTTCAGTGTTGTTTCGCTGTGGAGGGATCAACGCAAGCGTTGTCCCAGCTGCGTTGCTTCCTCGGAACTCCGGCGCGTTAGAGCGCGGTGGAGTCGATTGGCCAACCGCTGGACTGTACCGTGAAAAATGCCAGTTACTGCCAGTTTTGTATGATCTGTGTCAGTAAAATCAGGGTTAATCCTAGTCTCCAACCCCCCTTTTTATTACTGCAACCAAAGAGAGTTCACATGTCCCTCGACAACGTCACCCCCGGATCCAAGGTCCCTGATGCGTTTAACGTCATCATTGAAATTCCGATGAACGCCGATCCGGTCAAGTACGAGGTGGACAAGGCCACGGGCGCGATCTTTGTGGACCGCTTCATGAGCACGGCCATGCACTACCCGACCAATTACGGCTATGTGCCCAAGACCATGTCGGGCGACGGCGACCCGGTGGACGTGCTGGTGATCACGCCCGTGCCCCTGATTCCCGGTGTGGTGGTGCCGTGCCGTGCCATTGGCATCCTGAAGATGGTGGACGAGGCCGGCGAAGACGGCAAGGTGCTCGCCGTGCCGACCGAAAAAATCCTGTCGCTCTATACGCGCTGGAAGAAGCCCGAGGACTTGAGCCCGGTGCGCCTCAAGACCATTGCGCACTTCTTTGAGCACTACAAAGACCTCGAAGAGGGCAAGTGGGTGAAGATTCTGGGCTGGGAAGGCCCCGAGTCGGCGCACAAGGAAATCCTTGACGGCATCGCCGCTTACAACAAGCTCCACCCCTGAGTACCTGGCCGCGCAGACCTGCGCGGCTGTAAATCCTGACTGAAACATCCTCGCGCGGCGTGCCTGGCGCTGCCCGACTTGCAATTGGTTTGTAAGAGGTTGTTTCATTGGCGCTTTTCCAACGATTACGGCGGTTTGCCGCAGTTATGATGCCCCACGCTTTGCGCAGTGGGCGCAGGCTTTGTCGTCAAGGATTTGCTCGCAATGGACAACCCGTTTACCCCGCCAACCGTTGGAGGACCGCTCGCCGCGCAGGCCGGGGAGTACCTGACGCTGCGCCTGGGTGACGAGGAGTATGCGATGGACATCCTGCAGGTACAGGAACTGCGCTCCTACGAGCAGCCGATCCGGATGGTCAATTCGCCCCCCTTTATCAAGGGGGTGATCGATTTGCGCGGCGTGATCGTCCCGATTGTCGATTTGCGCCTCAAGTTCAACCTGGCGGTTGCCGATTATTCCGAAGCCACCGTCGTTGTGATTCTTTGCATCCATGGTTCGGTGATTGGGGTGGTGGTGGACGCGGTTTCGGACGTGGTTGCGTTCGATGCCGGGGCGATTCGGCCCGCGCCGCAGTTTGAGTCGGCAATCGACGCGCGCTTCATCGTCGGGCTGGTTCATGCCGGCGAGCGCATGTTGATTGTCTTGGACATGGATACCTTGCTGAGCGGCCCCGAAGTGGGGTTGACGGCGCGGGTGGCCTCGAAGGTGTAAGTGGTGTATATGGTTTTTCAACGCAGGTAGGTTCACATGAAATTTTCAAACCTCAAGATCAGTTCCAAGCTCGGCCTGGGATTCGCGCTGATTGTCGCGCTCACCGTCCTGACCGGGTTGTTGGCTTTGGTGCAGTTGGGCAACGTGGCGCATGACACGGAAGAGATTGCCACCAACCATTTGCCCAGCTTGCAGCTCTCGGCCAATTTGCGCGACGGGCTGAACAATGTACGCCGTGCTGAGGCGCGCCATCTGCTCTCGACCGAACTTGCCGAAAAAGCGTCCCAGGAAGAGCGTATGGGCAAGGCCATCAAGAGCCTGATTGATCTGGACAAACAGGCCGAGGTGTTTTTGACTACGGACACTGAAAAGCGCGTCTACGCCCAGTACCGCAAGAGCCGCGACGAATGGCTCGCCATCAACCGCAAACTCATTCCGATCTCGCAAAAAGGCGCAGCGGCTGGTGATGAGGCGGACAAACTTTACTCTGGCGAGTCGAGCAAAGCCTTCACTGCGGCGCTGGCAGAAATTGTGAGCTTGAGCGATTTCAACGCTAAAGAAACCTCTGATGCCTGGGATGACGCTCAGAAGGTGTACGCCAATGCCCGCATGATGGTGATTGCGGCGGTTGCCGTGTCGGTGGTTTTGGCTGCGATCTTGGCGATATTGATTGCGCGCGTCATTGCCCAACCCATTGCGCAGGCCGTAGCCTCTGCCAAGGAAATGGCAGAAGGCAATATGTCAGTGCGCCTGCAAACCTCGGGCACCGACGAGACGGCCGAGTTGCTGCAAGCGCTCGAAGCCATGCGCACCAGTCTGGCTTCGGTCGTATCCAATGTACGCCAGGGCTCCGAGCTGGTGGCCACGGCCAGCGCCGAAATTGCCCAGGGCAATAACGACCTGTCGGCGCGCACCGAGCAGCAAGCCAGCGCGCTGGAGCAAACCGCAGCCTCCATGGAACAACTGGGAACCACCGTCAAGCAAAACGCCGACTCGGCGCGCACCGCCAACCAGCTGGCCTCCAGCGCCTCGACCGTAGCGGTGCAGGGCGGCGAGGTGGTGGGGCAGGTGGTGGAAACCATGAAGGGCATCAACGAGTCGTCGCGCAAGATCTCCGACATCATCAGCGTGATCGACGGCATTGCTTTCCAGACCAATATCCTGGCCTTGAATGCGGCAGTGGAAGCCGCGCGTGCGGGCGAGCAGGGGCGCGGCTTTGCCGTGGTGGCATCGGAAGTGCGCTCTCTGGCCGGACGCAGTGCCGAAGCGGCCAAGGAAATCAAGAGCCTGATCAACGCCAGCGTCGAGCGGGTGGAGCAGGGCACCGTGCTGGTCGATCAGGCGGGTACCACCATGACCGAAGTGGTCAATTCGATCCGCCGCGTGACCGACATCATGGGAGAGATCAGCGCCGCCAGCAACGAGCAGGCCTTGGGCGTGGTGCAGGTGGGTGAGGCGGTGGGTCAGATGGACCAGGCCACGCAGCAAAACGCCGCGCTGGTAGAAGAGATGGCCGCCGCCGCCAGCAGCCTCAAGACCCAAGCCCAGGATCTGGTGCAAACGGTGGCAGTGTTCAAGCTCTCCGAGGGTGAGCACGTGGCAGCACCGCCCAAGGCGGCAGTGCGCTCCAATTTCTCTGGGGCGCTACCGTTCAAGGGGCAGGAGCGCCGCGCCGAGGGCGCTGCCCGGGCGGCCACTCCCAAGCCTGTAACACCCAAGCCCGCTGCGGCCAAGGCGGCACCTCCGGTGATGACGGCGGCGCTGCCCAAGACCCCAGCCAAGGTCATCCCCAAGGCAACCCCGGCTGGTGGGGATGACGAGTGGGAAACCTTCTAAAGCAAGTTGATGCTCAACTGGTGCGGCGCAAGGGTTGGCGCTGCTCCAGTTCTTCCAGGTAGTTGCCCACGCCAACGCCTTCGCGCTCCAGAAAGCGCGCCACCGCCTCGGCAAAGGCCGGGTGCGCCAGCCAGTGGGCGCTGGTGGTTTTTACCGGCAGCAGGGCGCGTGCCATCTTGTGTTCGCCCTGGGCACCACCTTCAAAGCGCTGGTAGCCGTGCGCGATACACCATTGCAGGGGCTGGTAGTAACAGGCCTCAAAGTGCAGGCAGTCCACCCGTTCCAGCGCGCCCCAGTAACGCCCATAGGCGACTTTGGTGGTGGCACTCAATCCGTCAGCGCAGCAGGTGTGGGTGTCGAGTGCGATCAGGCTGCAGGCGATGGGCTGGCGATTGCGTTCTGCGATGAAGATCAGCCAGTGCTGGGGCATGCTGTCTGCCATGCGCGCAAAAAAGTTGCGGTTGAGGTAGGGTGCGTTGCCATGCTCCAGATAGGTGCGCTCGTAGCAGCGGTAGAAAAAATCCCAATCCGCCATCGTGATGTCGGTGCCCAGCGCCCAGCGAAAGCTGACCCCGGCGTCGTGCACCTTGCGCCGCTCCTGGCGGATTTTCTTGCGCTTGTCCTGGGTGAGCGCGGCCAAAAAAGCGTCGAAGTCGGCGTAGCCCGGCTGCGTGTTGTTCCAGTGGAACTGCACCGTGTGGCGCAGCATCAAGCCAGCATGGGCGCAGGCGCCAATGTCCTCTTCTTGCGTGAAAAGCAGGTGCAGCGACGACATGCCGTTGTGTTCGCACCAACGCACCAGCGTGCGCAGCAGGGCAGTGCGGTCGGCGTCGTTGCGCGCGAGCAAGCGTGCGCCGGGCACCGGGGTAAACGGCGCGGCCACCACCGCCTTGGGGTAATAGGCAAGGCCGTGCTGCGCGTAGGCGTTGGCCCAGGCCCAGTCAAACACGTATTCGCCGTAGGAATGGGTTTTGGCGTAGAGCGCGCACGCCGCCACCAACTCGCCCGCCACGCGCAGGGTGAAAAAGTGCGGGCTCCAGCCGGTGCCTGGGGCTGCGCTGGCACTGTCGTGCAGCGCTGCCAGGTAGGCGTGGCGCATGAACGGGCTGGGGTTGGCCTGGGTTTGCAGCAGTGCGTCCCACTCGGCGGCAGTGACGCCGTGCGGCGAGGTGCTCACCCCGATGACATAATCCTCAGACAAATCGCACCCCCTGCGGGACAGCCGTCCGCGTGCTGGTGCAGCCCATCAATTTACGCCGCCCCATGACTCTGAAACTGTGTATTGCGCAACTCAACTTTGTCGTTGGTGACCTGCAGGGCAACGCCCAGAGAATCATCGACGCAGCACGGCGTGCCCATGCCGATGGCGCGCGCCTGTTGCTTACGCCCGAGCTGTCGATTTGCGGCTACGCCGCCGAAGACCTGTTTTTGCGCCCCGCGTTTGTTCATGCCTGCAATGATGCCGTGAAATCGGTCGCCAGTGCGCTGGCCGGGTTAAAGGATATGACGGTGGTGGTCGGGCACCCCACGGGTGGCGACAGCCGCACGCGCTCAGTGGCGGTGCAAAACCGGTTCAATGCGGCCAGCGTGCTGTGCGAGGGGCAGGTGGTGGCCACCTACGCCAAGCGCGAATTGCCCAACTACCAGGTGTTTGACGAGCGGCGCTATTTCACCCCTGGTGACGGTGTGTGTGTGTTTGAAGCCGGTGCGCCGGGTGAGCGCTTGCGCATCGGGCTGCTGATTTGCGAAGACGCCTGGTTTGAAGCACCCGCCAGGGCGGCGCAAGCGGCAGGCGCGCAACTGCTGGCGGTAATCAACGCCTCGCCGTTTCATGTGGGCAAGGGCTACGAGCGCGAGCAGACCATGCGCGAGCGTGTGCTGGAGACCGGGTTGCCGCTGGTCTATGCGCATCTGGTTGGTGGCCAGGACGAGGTGGTGTTCGAAGGCCATTCGTTTGCGCTTGATGCAGCAGGCGAGGTTGTCGGCCGAGCGCCGAGTTTCCAGGAGAATTTATTTGCGGTGGCCGTTGAGCAAACGCCCGATGCTATCAAGTTGGTAGCATCGGTGGAGCCCGAGCGCAGCCCCGAGCGTGACCTGTGGGATGCGCTGGTGCTGGGGGTGCGTGACTACATTGGCAAGAACGGTTTTCCGGGCGCGCTGTTGGGGCTTTCTGGTGGCATTGACTCGGCACTGGTGCTGGCGATTGCGGTCGACGCCCTGGGCGCAGACAAGGTGCGCGCGGTGATGATGCCTTCGCCCTACACCGCCGACATCAGTTGGCTTGATGCGCGCGAAATGGCCCAGCGCCTGGGCGTGCGCTACGACGAGATTTCGATCGTGCCGCAGTTTGAGGCCTTCAAGGCGGCCCTGGCCGGCGACTTTGCCGGGCTGCCCGAGGATGCGACCGAAGAAAACATCCAGGCGCGCATCCGCGGCACGCTGTTGATGGCCCTGAGCAACAAGCTCGGCAGCATCGTGCTCACCACCGGCAACAAGTCCGAGATGGCCACCGGCTACTGCACCCTGTACGGTGACATGGCGGGCGGATTTGCCGTGATCAAAGACCTGGCCAAGACGCTGGTCTTTCGCATGGCGCGCTGGCGCAACGACCACGACCCCTATGGCAGTGGTGCCAACCCGATCCCTGAGCGCATCATTACGCGAGCGCCGAGTGCCGAGCTGCGCCCGGACCAGACCGACCAGGACAGCTTGCCGCCCTACGAGGTGCTTGATGCCATTGTTGACCGCTACATGGAAAACGACCAGAGTATCGAAACCATCGTGGCTGCGGGCTTTGACCGCGCCGACGTGGAGCGGGTGACGCGCCTGATCAAGATCAACGAATACAAGCGCCGCCAGGCACCGGTGGGAATTCGCGTCACCCACCGCAGCTTTGGCAAGGATTGGCGTTATCCTATTACCAACCGTTTTCGTGCTTAATCAGGTGCGGGTCGGAACTTAGCCTTACTGGAGTCGTATGAAACAAATCACTGCCATCATCAAACCGTTCAAACTCGAAGAAGTACGCGAAGCCCTGGCCGAATGCGGCGTTACCGGGCTGACCGTGACAGAAGTCAAGGGGTTCGGTCGCCAGAAAGGCCACACCGAGCTCTACCGGGGTGCGGAGTATGTGGTGGACTTTTTGCCCAAGGTGAAGGTAGAAGTGGTCGTCAAGACCGAAGATCTTGATCGCTGCGTTGACGCCATCGTCAAGGCGGCACACACCGGCAAGATCGGCGACGGCAAGATTTTTGTCACCAGCGTCGAGCGCGTGGTGCGCATCCGTACCGGCGAGCAGGACGAGTCCGCCGTCTGACGCTCGCGCTTGGCTCGGGCTAAATCAGGTCCAGCGGCGCAGCGGGTGTGGGCCCGATGGCCTGCACCAGTTCGCGCAGCAGCGCTGCCGGGTTGGAGTCGGCGTGCACCAGTTCCCACTGCGATTGGTTCAAAAAGCCCTGCCGCATGGAGTGCTGCATGAAATCGAGCAGGCCCTGGTAGTAGCCCTGGGTATTGAGAATGCCAATGGGCTTGTCGTGGTAGCCCAGTTGCCGCCAGGTCCAGACTTCAAACAATTCCTCCAGTGTGCCAATGCCCCCGGGCAGGGCCAGAAAGGCGTGGGCGCGCTGCGCCATCATGCGTTTGCGCTCGTGCATGGTGTCCACGATATGCAGTTCGGTGCAGCTGTGGTGCGCCCACTCGCGCTCGACCAGGGACTTCGGAATCACGCCCACCACCCGGCCTCCAGCGGCCAGCGCAGCGTCGGCGACGATGCCCATCAGGCCGCCATGCCCTCCGCCATAGACCAGTTGCCCGCCTTGGCTGGCAATCCACTGGCCTACTGCTGCCGCCGCCGACGCGTAGGCCGGTTCGGTGCCAGGGCGTGAACCGCAATAGACGCAGATGGAAAAGAGGGGGTCACTCATAGAAATCGGTGGTAAATGGCGGCGCTCCAGATGCCCATGCATAAAAGCAGGCTTAGCAGCACGGCGGCGCTGCCCATGTCCTTGGCGCGCTTGGAGAGGGCATGCCATTGCATGTCAATGCGGTCGATGGCGGTTTCGATTGCCGTGTTGAGCAGTTCTACCACCATCAGCAGGATCACGCTACCGGCCAGCAGCGCGGTTTCGACCCAGTTTTGCCCCAGCCACAGCGACAGGGGCAACGCCACAACGGCGACCAGCGCTTCTTGGCGAAAGGCGGGTTCACCCCAGCCCGCGCGCAGTCCCGCGAACGAGTAACCGGTGGCGTACCACCAGCGCGTTACGCCGTGGCGGTTTTTTTGCGGATTGGCCGAAGCCTGGGGTTCAAGCGGTTGGTTCACGGGATACGGGTTCATGGACCACCAGGCGGGTGCCCGCCCAGGCGTCGTGCCAAAACTGTTTTTGTGGATGCAATTGGCTAAGCATAGCCCACACTGCAACCCATCCCAGCACGATAGCCGAAATTTCTGCGGCGGAGAGTAGGAGCCAGGAAATGGCGGCCAGGGGTGGCAGAAACCAGATCCAGCTCAGGCAGTAGCGCGCCAGGGCGCGCGCCTGGGGGACGGGTTGGCCGTGTTGATCGACCAGGCGGATATGCCAGGTTTTCATGGCCAGGGTTTGACCCTTGGCCCAGAACCAGCCGAAGTAAATGCCGAACACCACAAACAAAAAGGCTTGCAGGGCGTGGCGGTTGTCCAAGGCGTGGCGCGTCTGGCTCAAGGTGCTAAACAGGTAGCCCGCAATAAAGACCACGCCAAACATCAGCATCCCCTCGTACAGCCAGCAGGCCATGCGACGCCACAAACTGGGGGTATCCAAGCGGCAGGACTCGCGCGGGGAGCGCCTCAACCCGCGGGGGTGGAAGCGGCGGCGGTAGGAGCAGGGGCCTGGGGCACGGGCGTATTGGTGTTCACGCCCTGCTTGGACGCAGCCTCGCTTCGGCCGGGTTCAGGCACGCGCCGGTTGACTGGAACGGGGGCCAGTTTGTCGGCGGGTACGGGTTTGACAGCAACGGCTGCGCCAACCGGCTTCTTGGCTGCCTGGTCAGCCAGTTTCTTGCGTTCTTCCGGGCTGAGCGCCTGGTAGGCTTCCCAATTGGCGGTGCGATCGGCTGGCGCGAGTTTCTTGGTTTCGCCAAAATTAAGTCGCGCCATTTCCCGGTCGCGCGGGGTGAGCGCCGCCCATTCGACCATACGGCTGTGCAATTTTTCCTTGTTTTCGGGGGCGAGTGACGGATAGCTTTGCGCGAGGGCAATCCATTTACGGCGCTGCGCTGAGCTCAGGGTGTTCCAGGAGGCCGCCAGGGGCAAAAGTGCGTCTTGCTGTGGCTTGGACAGCGTGCTCCATGCTGGGGCAGCGGCTGCAGGGAGGCTGGAAGCCGCTGGCTGGGGTGCTAAAGCCGTGGCGGCGATGGGTTTGGCCGTTTGCGACCAAGTCGCTGCTGCCGCAGTCAGCAAACTGCCGACGCACAACGTACGCCACAACACACTGCGCGTGGGCGCAGCAATAGGCAGGCAACGGGTGGACAGCTTCACTCCTGACTCTTGGCGCTCAGAAATTTCAAAAATCCGGGGTCGGTATAGGCCGCGGGGGGCAGGTCGTCGGTGAGCAGTTCGGTGTCCACGTCGGCCAACTCTTGGGCGCGGCTTTGTTCCTGGAGCACTCCGATGGTGATCAGCCCGGCGATCAGGGCAATCAGCGGCAATACCGATGCAAGACGATTCCACAGGCTGCTTTCATCGCCACCCAGGTGCAAAACGGCACTGCCGCCCTGGACCGATACGGCACTGGCGCTCTGGCGTCGGGCGACTTGGCGTTGGTCGAGCGCCAACATGCGCGCAGCCTTGAGGCGTTGCGTGATGTCATGCGGCAGGTCTTGTGCCGCATCGTTCAAACGCTGGGCGATGCGGTAACCGACCAAGTCGGGTTGGCTTTTGTAATGATTGGGTGCGGTGTAGCTCATAGTTTTATTCCCTTTGCCTTCAAGGCTTGCGCCAGGGTATGCACAGCGCGGGAGCAATGCGTTTTGACGCTGCCTTGTGAGCAGCCCATCGCTGCAGCGGTCTCCGCGACATCCATGTCCTCCCAGTAACGCATCAAAAAGGCTTCCCGTTGACGCGCTGGCAGTTGTTCGATCTCGATTTCTATCTCACGCAAGGTTTGTGCCCGTTCGGTCTGAGTCTCGGCGCTTTCGCTTAGTTCCGAAGTATTGGAGGTTTGCAGCGTTTCCAGTAAATCGAAATCCCCGTCGTCGCCGGGGGATTCGAAGTCGCTCATGTTCGAAAACAGGGCGTTGCTGGTCTTTTTGCGGCGAAACCAGTCGAGCGTGCAATTCGACAGAATCCGCTGGAACAGCATCGGGAGCTCTTCCACCGGTTTATGGCCGTAGTGCTCGGCCAGCTTCATCATGCTGTCTTGCACGATGTCGAGTGCCGCCTCGTCGTTGCGCACGTGATACACCGAACGCTTAAAAGCGCGTCTTTCTACGCTTTTGAGAAAGTCGGACAGTTCAGAATCGGAGGCCAAAAGTGCGCATTCAGAAGGAAATTGGGGGAAATTATCGCATCGCTGAGCCGGATTGGAGATTAATGCCCCGATTTGGCGCGCCGCCGGTGCGATAATTCGCGCTGCAAATCAAAAGGCAAACGGATTCTGGTCCGGCGCAGCATTCAATGTGCCCATGGCCAAGATCCTAAGTTCTGCCGCGGCACCACAAGTGTTTGCGAAAGGGCACCCAAGGTTTTTCGTCAGAGAAATTCACAAAGGTTCATCATGGAAATTTCAAAAGCTGAAATCGCTTCAACATCCGCTGCATCGAATGCAGCCAAGGCTGTCAAATCCACGGCAGCAACCGAAGAGCTGCGCGGCGCAGAGGTGCTGGTCAAGGCCCTGCAGGCCGAAGGCGTCAAGTTCGTCTGGGGCTATCCCGGCGGCGCAGTACTCCACATTTACGACGCGTTTTTCAAGCAAGACACCATTCAGCATGTGCTGGTGCGCCACGAGCAGGCAGCAGTCCATGCGGCCGACGGCTACGCCCGGGCAACCGGCGATGTGGGCGTGGCGCTGGTAACTTCGGGGCCGGGCGTGACCAACGCGGTCACCGGGATTGCTACCGCCTACATGGACAGCATCCCGATGGTGATCATTTCGGGGCAGGTTCCCACCCACGCTATCGGCATGGACGCCTTCCAGGAGTGTGACGCGGTGGGCATTACGCGACCGGTGGTGAAGCACAATTTTCTGGTCAAGGACGCACGCGACCTGGCCCTGACGCTCAAGAAGGCTTTCCACATCGCACGCAGCGGCCGACCCGGCCCGGTGGTGGTGGACATCCCCAAGGACGTTTCCTTCAAGAAGGTGCCCTATTCGGGCTATCCGGCATCGGTCGAGATGCGCTCCTACAACCCGGTGCGAAAGGGCCACGGCGGCCAGATCCGCAAGGCGTTGCAGTTGTTGCTCGCGGCCAAGCGGCCCTACATTTACACCGGCGGCGGTGTGCTGCTGAGCAACGCCTCGGCCGAACTGCGTGAACTGGTGGACATGCTGGGCTATCCCTGCACCAACACCCTGATGGGGCTGGGCGCCTACCCGGCCACGGACCGCAAGTTCCTGGGCATGCTGGGCATGCACGGTACGGTGGAGGCCAACAACGCGATGCAGAACTGCGACGTGCTGCTGGCTGTGGGTGCGCGCTTTGACGACCGCGTGATTGGCAACCCCAAGCACTTTGCGCAAAACGAGCGCAAGATCATCCACATCGACATCGATCCTTCCAGCATTTCCAAGCGCGTGCGGGTGGACATCCCGATCGTGGGCGATGTCAAGGACGTGCTTGGCGAAATGATTGCCATGATCAAGGAAGGCGCGGTCAAGCCCGACGCCGCGGCGTTGGGTGCCTGGTGGGAAACCATTGACGACTGGCGCAAGCGCGACTGCATGAAGTACAGCCCGGGCAACGGAGATGTCATCAAGCCCCAATATGTGGTGGAAACGCTGTGGAACATGACCAAGGACGCCGATTCCTACATCACCTCCGATGTGGGGCAACACCAGATGTGGGCGGCCCAGTATTACAAGTTTGACCGGCCGCGCCGCTGGATCAATTCGGGTGGTTTGGGCACCATGGGGGTGGGCATTCCCTACGCCATGGGCATTAAGCTGGCCAAACCCGAGAGCGAAGTGTTCTGCATCACGGGGGAAGGCTCGGTGCAGATGTGCATCCAGGAACTCTCCACCTGCTTGCAGTACAACACGCCGATCAAGATCGTCTCGCTCAACAACCGCTATCTGGGCATGGTCCGGCAGTGGCAGGAAGTGGAGTACGAGGGCCGTTACAGCCACAGCTACATGGACGCGCTGCCTAACTTTGTCAAGTTGGCCGAAGCCTATGGCCACGTGGGCATGCTGATCGAGCGCCCCGAGGACGTGGAGCCGGCCTTGCGCGAGGCACGCAAGCTCAAGGACCGCACGGTGTTCATGGACTTCCGTACCGATCCCACCGAGAACGTGTTCCCGATGGTGCGGGCCGGCAAGGGCATCACGGAAATGTTGCTGGGGTCGGAAGACCTGTAGTCAGCAAAGGGCTCATTCACCAACTATTTGACGAATCTATTGCCTGCCAAGCCTGCTGGTTACCGCCAGCGGGGGAGGGCAGCGAAAAGAGGAATCCATTCATATGAAACACATTATTGCGGTATTGCTCGAAAACGAGCCGGGAGCCCTGTCACGCGTGGTCGGGCTGTTTTCTGCACGCGGCTACAACATCGAGTCGCTCACGGTTGCTCCCACCGAAGACCCCAGCCTGTCGCGCATGACGATCCAGACCACCGGGTCGGACGACGTGATTGAGCAGATCACCAAGCACTTGAACCGGCTGATCGAAGTCGTCAAGGTGGTCGATCTGACCGAAGGTGCCTACATCGAGCGCGAGCTGATGATGGTCAAGGTGCGGGCGGTGGGCAAGGAGCGCGAAGAAATGAAGCGCATGGTCGATATTTTCCGGGGTCGCATCATCGACGTGACGGAAAAGAGTTACACCATCGAACTCACCGGTGACCAGTCCAAGAACGATGCCTTCCTGGAGGCAATCGAGCGCGGTGCCATTCTGGAAACCGTGCGCACAGGGTCGAGCGGCGTGGGCCGGGGTGAACGGATTTTGCGGGTTTAGTTGATTTTTTAGTCAGTTGGGGACAGAGCTAAAGATCTGTCCCGCAAGGGTTTTAGTCAGTTGGGGACAGAGCTGAAGGTCTGTCCCGCAAGGTTTCAGGATTTTTTTTACAACGGAGCGAACATGAAAGTTTTTTACGACAAAGACTGTGATCTGAGCCTGATCAAGGGCAAGACAGTGGCCATCATCGGTTATGGCAGCCAGGGCCATGCACACGCACAAAACCTCAACGACAGCGGTGTCAAGGTGGTGGTGGGCTTGCGCAAGGGCGGCGCGTCCTGGGACAAGGTTGGCAAGGCCGGGCTGACCGTGATGGAAGTCAATGACGCCGTCAAAGCGGCTGATGTGGTCATGATCCTGTTGCCCGACGAGCAAATCGCCGAGGTGTACAACAACAACGTCGCCCCCAACATCAAGCAAGGCGGCTCGCTGGCTTTTGCCCACGGCTTCAATGTGCACTACAACCAGGTGGTCCCGCGTGCCGATCTGGACGTCTGGATGGTCGCTCCCAAGGCGCCTGGCCACACCGTGCGCAACACCTACACCCAAGGCGGTGGCGTGCCGCACCTGATTGCAGTGCATCAGGACCATACGGGCAAGGCGCGCGATCTGGCGCTCTCCTACGCCATGGCCAATGGCGGGGGCAAGGCCGGCATCA
This sequence comes from uncultured beta proteobacterium, assembly GCA_903863395.1. Lineage (GTDB taxonomy): Bacteria > Pseudomonadota > Gammaproteobacteria > Burkholderiales > Burkholderiaceae_C > Allorhodoferax. The sequence goes on along the minus strand of CAIPBW010000129.1, from coordinate 9,342 downwards.
TCGAGACCAATTTCAAGGAAGAAACCGAGACCGACTTGTTCGGCGAACAAGCGGTTCTGTGCGGCGGTGCGGTTGAACTAATCAAGATGGGTTACGAGACCCTGGTGGAAGCCGGTTACGCTCCCGAAATGGCTTACTTTGAGTGCCTGCACGAGCTCAAGCTGATCGTCGATCTGATCTATGAAGGCGGCATCGCCAACATGAACTACTCGATCTCGAACAACGCCGAATACGGCGAGTACGTGACCGGCCCGGAAGTGATCAACGCCCAAAGCCGCGACGCCATGCGCAACGCGCTCAAGCGTATTCAGAATGGCGATTACGCCAAGCAGTTCATCCTGGAAGGCCGCACCGGCTACCCCAGCATGACGGCACGCCGTCGCAACACCGCTGACCACTCGATCGAAATCGTCGGCGGCAAACTGCGCGCCATGATGCCCTGGATTGCCAAGAACAAGCTGGTGGACCAGACCCGCAACTGATCGGGTTTTGCCGCAAGAAAAAAGGCCACCCAGGTGGCCTTTGTCTATTTTGCGGGATGCGTTGGCGGGTCGTTGCACGCGCTGACTTACACTGTGCGCGTGGCATGAGCGTTCACCCGGTGGGCGCTGTCCTGATGGGACGGCCACGTTTGGCAAGGAGAAAGTATGGATGAAGGCACAGAAACGGCTGCGACTGATGGCGGCACTGTGGTGGTGAGCAAGCGGCGCAAAGGCATTTATGTATTGCCCAACCTGTTTACGCTGGCGGCGTTGTTTGGCGGGTTTTATGCGATTGTGATGGCTATCAACGGGCGTTTCGATCTGGCGTCGGTCGGGGTTTTCTGCGCCATGGTGCTCGATAGCCTCGATGGCCGCGTAGCGCGCATGACCAACACGCAAAGTGCGTTTGGTGAGCAGATGGACTCTCTCTCCGACATGGTTTCGTTTGGTGCTGCACCGGCGCTTATTTCCTATGTATGGGCGCTCAATGGCCTGGGTCGCTGGGGCTGGTTTGCGGCTTTCGTCTACTGCGCCTGTGCGGCACTGCGGCTGGCGCGCTTTAACGTCAATACCCAGGTGGTGGACAAGCGCTACTTTCAGGGCCTGCCCTCGCCTGCAGCCGCGGCGCTGGTGGCAGGATTTATCTGGTGGATGACCGATACCGGCGTGCGCGGCCCAGCGGTTGCATGGCCGATGTTCTGCCTTGCGCTGTTTGCCGGGTTGACCATGGTCACCAACGTCCCCTTTTACAGCTTCAAGGACGTGAGCATGAAGCGCAGCGTTCCGTTTGCCGTGATCGTGCTGATCGCGTTGGGCATTGCCTTGGTCAACATCGACCCGCCCACGGTGATGTTCGGTATCTTTGTGGTTTATGGCCTGAGTGGATACGTGGTCTATGGCTGGCGCAAGGCCAAGGGGGTGCAGACCAGCGTCATCAGCACCTCCACCGATGAGCCCGACGAACGCGGCCTGCATAAGTAGCGCCAGACTTGTGTTACAGTGAACGCATGAATAAGACGTTGCTATCGCTACTAACTTTGCGCCAACACGGGCGGGAAAAGTAGCGCACGCACTTTATTCTCACAAAAGGCCCGTTAGCACCTGCAACGGGCCTTTTGCTTTGGGTGGCCAGACTTTTGGGTTGCAGTGTTTTTTTTGAAAAGTTCCACAGGAGTATTCAGATGACCGAAAAATTGATCATTTTTGACACCACGTTGCGCGACGGCGAGCAGTCCCCGGGTGCGTCCATGACACGCGACGAAAAACTGCGTATTGCACGCCAACTCGAGCGTCTGAAGGTTGATGTCATCGAAGCCGGCTTTGCAGCCAGTTCGAATGGCGACTTCGAGGCGGTGGAGCTGATAGCCAACAACATCAAGGATTCCACCATCTGTTCGCTCTCGCGGGCCAACGATCGCGACATTGCGCGCGCCGCGCAGGCCCTCAAGGGTGCGAACCGCGCGCGGATTCACACCTTTATTGCAACCTCGCCGCTGCACATGGAGAAAAAGCTGCGCATGACACCCGAGCAGGTGTTGGAGCAAGCCAAGCAGGCGGTTCGCTATGCGCGCAACCTGGTGGAAGACGTGGAGTTCAGCCCCGAGGACGGATACCGCAGCGATGTGGACTTTTTGTGCCGGGTGATCGAGGCCGTGATTGCCGAGGGAGCCACCACGATCAACGTCCCCGACACCGTGGGCTACGCCATTCCGGAGCTGTACGGCAACTTCATCAAGACGCTGCGAGAACGCGTTCCCAACTCGGACAAGGCGGTCTGGTCGGTGCACTGCCACAACGACCTGGGCATGGCGGTAGCCAACTCGCTGGCGGGCGTCAAAATCGGCGGTGCGCGTCAAGTCGAGTGCACCATCAACGGCCTGGGCGAGCGCGCGGGCAACTGCAGCCTTGAAGAAGTGGTGATGGCGGTCAAGACGCGCCAGGACTACTTTGGCCTGACGATGGGCGTCGATACGCGGCACATCCTGGCGGCCAGCCGCATGGTGAGCCAAACCACCGGCTTTGTGGTGCAACCCAACAAGGCGGTGGTCGGTGCCAACGCGTTTGCCCACGCCTCGGGCATCCACCAGGACGGTGTGCTCAAGGCGCGCGACACCTACGAAATCATGCGTGCCGAAGATGTGGGCTGGAGCGCCAACAAAATCGTGCTGGGCAAGTTGAGCGGACGCAACGCCTTCAAGCAGCGGTTGCAGGAACTTGGCGTGCAGATGGAAAGCGAGAGCGACATCAACGCCGCCTTCTCACGTTTCAAGGAACTTGCCGACCGCAAGAGCGAAATCTTTGACGAAGACATCCTGGCCCTGGTGAGCGAAGAAAGCATCACCCACGACAACGAGAAATACTGCTTCGTGTCGCTGTCACAGCACAGTGAAACCGGGGAGCGCCCGCAAGCGAGCATTGTGTTTACGGTGGACGGAACCGAAGTGCTCGGCGCTGCCGAGGGCAACGGCCCGGTGGACGCGTCGCTTAAGGCAATCGAAGTGCATGCCAAGAGTGGTGCCGAGATGGTGCTGTACTCGGTCAATGCCATCAGCGGTTCGACCGAAAGCCAGGGCGAAGTCACGGTGCGGCTGCAAAACAGCGGGCGTGTGGTCAATGGCGTGGGGGCAGACCCGGACATTGTGGTGGCGTCGGCCAAGGCCTATCTAAGCGCGCTCAACAAGCTGTGCAGCAAATCGGATCGCGTAGCCGCCCAGGGTTGAGGCACCGAAGCTCTGGCGGCTTCTTCAAGTGTGTCGTGCAAGTAATTGAATTTGCATGATAAATTTGGTTAAACTCTTGACCTTGCGGGAACCTTAGGGCAACATCGGGCCCAGTTGGTTTGCGTCAAGGTCAGGAGTTGTTTTGAGTTTCCATCTTTACCGTTGCGTTGTTGCGGCATCCGTCTTGTGTGTGGCGGCATTTTCAACCTATGCCGTGGATGCCCAACCCAAGTCTGCGCCAGCCAAGAGCGCAGCGCACAAGAAGGCGCAGCATACTGCGTACCGGCCTGCAGCGGTCAAGCCACCTTCCTACGGGCAACTCGCAGGCTTGCATGGCGCGCACGATGCGCTCTCACTCAAATCTGCTGTCGCGCTGGTGGTGGACCAGGATACCCAGGAAGTGCTGTTCCACAAGAATGAATCGGCCGTGGTTCCCATTGCCTCGATTACCAAGTTGATGACCGGCGTCCTGATCAGCGAGGCCAAGCTGCCGATGGACGAAGTGATCACCATCAGCCAGTCCGATGTCGATACCGAAAAGGGTAGCACCTCGCGCCTGCGCGTAGGCACGCAACTCAGCCGCGGTGAACTGTTGCATCTGGCCCTGATGTCGAGCGAGAACCGGGCCGCGCATGCGCTTGGGCGCACCTACCCCGGCGGCCTCGACACCTTTGTGAGCCTGATGAACGCCCGTGCCCAGATGCTGGGCATGCACGACACCAACTACGCCGAGCCCACCGGCCTATCGAGCAAGAACCAGTCGAGCGCGCGCGACCTGGCAACCCTGGTCAATTTTGCCTATGGCGACCCGATGCTGCGCGAACTCTCCACTTCAACCGGATACCAGGTTGCGGTGGGGCGTCACACCCTGCAGTACAACAACACCAACCGCCTGGTCAAGAACCCGGCGTGGGAGATCGGTCTGCAAAAGACTGGCTATATCTCTGAGGCCGGCCAGTGCCTGGTGATGCAGGCCAAGATCGCCGGGCGCAAGCTGATCATGGTTTTTCTCGACTCGGCGGGTAAATTGAGCCGCATAGCGGACGCCGAGCGCGTACGGCGATGGGTGGAAACCTTGCCCCCCGTGGTGGGAAAAGTCTCACCGCTGGCCGGTAGCGCGATTGAGCCGCTGCTGGCGGTCAACTAAAGAAGCGTCAAGCGGTTTCAGGCGTCGCTGGGACGATACCCCAGCGTCTGCGAAATCTGGCGCGCTGTTTCCTTGAGCTTTGGCAGCCAGTTGTCGTCCATACGGCTGGACGGTGCCGAGATTGAAAGGCCACCCACCAGCTTGTTTTGATCGTCGTAAATGCCTGCGGCCATGCAGCGCACGCCGAGCTCCAGTTCTTCGTTGTCATTGGCCTGGCCGTACTGGCGCACTTTGGAGAGTTCACGCTCCAGCGTTTCAAGCTGCGTGATGCTGTTCTTGGTATGGCCCTTGAGTCCGGTACGCGCAGCGTAGGCGCGCAGACGTTCGGGGTCGTCGGTGGCCAAAAACAGCTTCCCTACCGAAGTCAGGTGCAACGGTGCGCGCCCGCCAATGGCGCGTACCACCTGCATGCCCGAGCGCTCGCTGTAGGCGCGCTCCACGTAGATGATTTCGTCGCCCTGGCGCATGCTCAGGTTGACGGGTTGCTGGATGAGCTTGTGCAACTCGCGCATCGGGCCCACTGCGGCGTCGCGCACATTCAGACGTGCTTTGACCAGGTTGCCCAATTCGAGCAGGCGCATTCCGAGTCGGTAGCTGCCGGGCAGGGGGCGGTCCACATACCGTCCGGTGGCCAGGTCATTGAGGATACGGTGGGTGGTGGACGGGTGCAGCCCGGCCCTCTCGCTGATTTCTTTCAGACTGATAGCTTCTTCCCGGGACGCCAGTACATCGATCAGGGTGAACATGCGTTCAATCACCTGAACTGCAGGGGTCGCGGGAAGGGAAGGGTCTTTTTTCGACATGGTGAATTCTATGCATCGATCTGCATGGTTTGCCAACGGTTATTGAGCAAGAATTGCGCAGGCGCAAATCTGGACTTGTAGTTCATTTTGCGGCTTTCCTTGATCCAATAGCCCAAGTAGACAAAAGAAAGCCCCAATTGCCTAGCCTGCTGGATCTGCCACAGGACGCTGTAGGTTCCAAAGCTCGACTTCACCTGGGTGTCGTAAAAGGTGTACACCGCCGACAGGCCGTCATCGAGCACGTCCAGAATCGAGACCATTTTCAGTTCCCCTAGGGCCCCATCCAGGCCGGGTTCGCGAAACTCCACCAGGCGCGAGTTGACGCGGCTTTGCAGCAGAAACTGGGTGTACTGCTCGACGCTGTCCTCGTCCATGCCGCCGCCCGCGTGGCGCTCGTTCTGGTAGCGCAGGTAAAGCGCGTAATGCTCCTGCACAAAGCCCAGGTTGAGCACGCGCACGCTCAGGCCCTGGTGGCGCTTCCAGGCGCGTTGCTGGCTGCGGTTGGGGGCGAAGTCGCTGGCCAGCACGCGCACCGGCGTACACGCCTGGCAGGTGTCGCAGCGTGGGCGGTAGGTGAACATGCCGCTGCGGCGAAACCCCTTCTTGACCAGTTCCGAGTAGGTGGAGTTGTTGATCAGATGGCTGGGCGTGGCCACCTGCGAGCGTGCCAGCCGATGCGGCAGGTAGCTGCATTCATACGGAGCGGTCGCATAGAACTGCAGGGCTTGAAGCGGAAGGTCCTTGAGGTCTGTCACGGTGGATGGTTCAGGCAGACAAAATGTTCTGCCAGTATAGGGGCGAGAACTGCCAATCGACGCCCGGGCGAATTTTCGCCCGTTGGAGATGGTTCAGAAAGTCGCCGCGCGCCATTTCTGCAGCGCCCAGCGACGCCAAATGGCCGGTATTTTGCTGGCAGTCGATCATGGCAATGGCGTGCGCGCGGCAAAACGCCACCAATGCGGCCAGCGCAATCTTCGAGGCGTCGGAGCGTTTGCTGAACATCGATTCGCCAAACACGGCGCGCCCCAGCGCCACGCAGTACAGGCCGCCCACCAGTTCGCCGTCGACCCAGGTTTCCACGCTATGCACACCACCCGAGGCGTGCCAGCGCGTGTAGGCTTGCACCATGGCGGGCACGATCCAGGTGCCGCTCTGGCGCTGGCGCGGTGCCTGGGCACAGGCCTGGATGACCTGCGCGAAGCTGGTGTCGAAGCGGATTTCGCAGGATGCGTTGGCGACAAAGCTCTGCAAGGTCTTGCGCAGCGAACGGTGCAGGCGAAAGTTTGCGGTCTGCAACACCATGCGCGGGTCCGGGCTCCACCACAGCAAGGGCTGGCCTGCGCTGAACCACGGAAAAATGCCGCTACCGTAGGCGCGCTGCAGGGTAGCAACCTCCAAATCCCCACCGGCTGCGAGCAGGCCCGGCGCGTCCGACTGCGGGCCCCAGGCCAGAGCGACGTCCGGAAACGCACTGCCTGAATGCAGCCAGGGAAGGGGTTGGGTGGACTCGGACATGCGAATGCGTGTGTTTTGAATCGGGTCTGCGCTGGTTGTTGCAAGGGCGTGCAGGGTACAGCGGTTAGAATAACCGCAGTCGGGGCGTAGCGCAGCCTGGTAGCGCATCTGGTTTGGGACCAGAGGGTCGAAGGTTCGAATCCTTTCGCCCCGACCATAATTCATAAGGGTTAGCCGGTTAGTTCCTGCTAACCCTTTCGCTTTTTTCTTGATTTTTGCGTGACTTTTGCGTGACTCGCATTTTTCGCTCTCCAGCCAATACGTTTTTTGCGTGACTCTTTCATTTCTCTGCAGGGTCATCCGGTCATCCTGTTGCCACTCTGAGCACCATGGTTCTATCGCGCTTGTCCAGCACACTGTTGGCTGCTTCTAGCAGTCTTTCCAGTGTCGCCGTGGCGTAGTGTTGAGCCATGCCCTGAATGGCGTGCCCCAGCAACAATGCCCGGTCCTCCGCTTGAACACCGGCGTCTCGTAAACGCTGGCCAAAGGTGTGGCGCAGATCATGCACCCGCACCCCGTTCAATCCGACATCAAACCTCGCCTTCTGAAACGCAGAGTTGTTTTGTGTGGCAATCCGACTTGGCTTCTTGTCGTCGCCGCGCGGGGTGTAGGTGAAAACATATTTGCTGTGCATCCCACGCCGACGCTCGACGACGGCCCAGGCCGCGTCATTCAATACCATTACATGCTGGCGTTGAGTTTTGAAGAACTCGGCCGGCACCACAAACACGCTGCGTCCCAATTCTGGAACCGGTACTTCCCAGTCCCACTGCAGACCACATACATTCTCATCACGCGCGCCAGTGTTCACGGAAAACTCCACCATCTCCTGCAGGTGACTGGGCAGCCGCAGTAGCAGCTTGGCCTGTTCACTCCATGTGATAGGGTAGGGTCTTCGCTTTTGCGCGTTCTCGTCCAGCATCTCGATCAGGGGAGCGCTTGTCAACCACGGCCGACCATCCTCGCGCCACACTCGCGCAGCTCTGATCAGCGTTGTGCGCACAACTTCAAGCGTTCGGTTGATCGTGGAATTTTTTACTCCATCCTCTTCAGCCCGATCAATCTTGAAGTCTTCCAGCGCATCGTTGCACACTTGCTCCATTGCCAATGCGCCAATGTAGGGCAGCAGATCAGCCACGTGGCGGCTGATCATCTCCAGTGTGCGCACCTTGCGCTGTTTGCACTCCTTTAAGTACTTTGACGCAGCAGGTGATTCTCCATGGTGGGAAAAAATAGCGATTATGGCTATACTGTACACATTGGCTAGTTTATGAAGGGGATTTGACATGATCACCATGACGTCGGTAGAGGCACAAAACGGCTTTGGCCGGCTGCTCGATGCTGTTCAGCGTGAGCCCATCACGATCACCCGCAATGGGCGTACAGCGGCGTTTATCGTGTCACCACAGGATATGGATGACCTCACCAATGCGCGCAGCAAGCGCAGCAAGGCAGTGGCCGAGTTTGAGTCGTGGAGCCAGCGTGCTGCCGCCAGCGCGCTACCTGCGGCGGCGGAACTGACCGATGACGACGTACTGCGTATGGTGAAAGAATCTCGGTGATCGCTTACCGGCGCGTGGTGTTTGACACCAGCACGCTTGTGAGCGCGGCGATGCGCGTGGGATCAGTACCTCATCGCGCTTTGGTGCATGCCTTGGAGACAGGCGAAGTTTGTGCCTCGGCGTCTACGCTGGCTGAACTGGAAAGCGTGTTGCAGCGCGACAAGTTTGACCGATACCTTGGCGCTGTTTTGCGAGCTGAGTTTGCGGCCATCGTCCGCCGCCGTGCTTCGTTGTTCGATGTGTCCGAGGTCGATATGGCAAACGTGCAGCCGCCATGCCGCGACCCAAAGGACAATCAATTCTTGGCACTGGTTCATGCCTGCGACGCCGACGTGCTGGTCAGCAGCGACACCGACTTACTGGTCTTGCACCCTTGGCAAGGCGTGCCGATCCTGACTCCTGCGGCATACCTCGCTGGATAAGGTCGGGTAGCTTCGGCCAGCCCGTACCCGTTGACTCCGAACCATTCCCCTTGACACTTTTCAGAACGAAACAATTCTGGAGATGTGTTCATGTCGACGCGCAAGGCTGCGAAGGCGGTAGTTGCCGGCAAGCCCAAGAAGCAGACCAAGCCGGCAACAGCCAGAGCCAAGCTCGACGCCGCCGGGACAGAAGCGATCTGCGACATGTTGACCCAGGGCGATTCGTTCCGGGTCATCGCCGCTACCTATGACGTCAGCGTCTCGCGCCTGTTCGAATGGATTGAGCTAGATCCGGAACGCTCTCAGGCGTGCGCGCGTGCGCGAGTTGAGGCTGCCCAAGCCTATGACGACAAAGCCTTGGAGACCCTGGAGAAGGCCGACAAGGAAACCATCTCGGTAGCCCGTGAAGTAGCGGCCCATTACCGATGGCGTGCCAAAGCCGCCAATCCCAAACGCTATGGTGATCGAACTACCGTGCAAGGTGACAGCGAGAGCCCGGTTGAACACCGTGTGCGAATCAGCTTTGTGGACGGCAAACCGTGAGCGCAGTTCCAGCAGTAATGCCAAAGCCGGATGACGGCGTGCTCGACATCCGGTTTCCAAGCAAGCTCAGGCCCTTGTTTGCGCCCAGTCGCTACAAGGTGCTCCATGGTGGTCGCGGTGGTGCCAAATCCTGGTCAGTGGCCAAGGC
>CAIPBW010000128.1 GCA_903863395.1 uncultured beta proteobacterium | reverse complement strand
TCAGGCCTGGATCAAGGCCGCTACCGGCGAAGAGTTTCACGACTTTGCCGGCAGCGTGGTGGTGCACGCCGTGGGCGGCTGGATTGCGCTGGGCGCCGTGCTGCTGCTGGGCGCACGCAGCAACCGCTACCGAAAAGACGGCGCCATTTCGGCGCACCCGCCGTCAAGCATTCCCTTTTTGGCGCTGGGCGCCTGGATTCTGACCGTCGGCTGGTTTGGCTTTAACGTGATGAGCGCCCAGACGCTGGACAAGATTTCGGGCCTGGTGGCGGTGAACTCGCTGCTGGCGATGGTGGGCGGCACCCTCGCCGCGCTGGTGCTGGGCAAGAACGACCCCGGCTTCGTGCACAACGGCCCACTGGCGGGCTTGGTGGCAGTGTGCGCCGGTTCGGACCTGATGCACCCGCTCGGCGCGCTGGTGGTGGGCGTGGTGGCGGGAGCCATCTTTGTGTATATGTTCACGCTGACGCAAAACAAGTGGAAGATTGACGATGTGCTCGGCGTCTGGCCGCTGCACGGCCTGTGCGGCACGTGGGGAGGCATTGCGGCGGGCATTTTTGGCAGCAAGGCGCTGGGCGGCCTGGGCGGCATCTCCCTCGGCGGGCAACTGCTGGGCACGGGGCTGGGGGTTGCCTGGGCGCTGTTGTCAGGGTTTGTGGTGTACGGAGCAATCAAGGCCGCCATGGGCCTGCGCCTGAGCCAGGAAGAAGAGTTTGACGGTGCCGATCAGTCGATCCACAACATCAGCGCCACGCCCGAGCGCGAGGCCAACTGGTAGGGCTGGGGCGACAATTTCATGCAATTTGCAACAAATATTTGGTGGACGCCAAAATCTGACGCATAATGAATCAGTATTGCCGTGAATTCGGTGTACGGGTTTGCGGTGATCTGCCAGTTTCGCGTCTGCTTTATTCTTCAGTGGTTTGTTGATTGCGGGTTTGGACTCCATCGCGTTTTGAGAGTTATTTTGAGGAGTCCTTACATGGGCAACAAACTTTACGTAGGCAATCTGCCTTATTCCTTCCGCGACGAAGACCTGCTGCAAGCATTTGCGGCGCACGGCACCGTCACCAGCGCCAAAGTCATGATGGAACGCGACACGGGTCGCTCCAAAGGCTTCGGCTTTGTTGAAATGGGCAGCGACGCTGAAGCGCAATCGGCTATCAGCGCCATGAACGGTCAACAGTTCGGTGGCCGCGGTCTGGTGGTTAACGAAGCCCGTCCGATGGAAGCTCGCCCCCCCCGTAGCGGTGGTGGTGGCTTTGGCGGCGGCGGCGGTCGCAGCGGCGGCGGCTACGGTGGTGGCGCTGGCGGCGGCGGCGGTGGCGGCTACGGTGGTGGCGCTGGCGGCGGCCGTAGTGGCGGCGGCGGCGGTGGTGGTTACGGCGGTGGCCGTAGCAGCTACTAAGCAACTACCGCAGACTTGTCTGCAGCAAAAAAGGGCCTTCGGGCCCTTTTTTCATTGGGCGGCGCGGGGTGTTGCTGGTTCAGGGTTCGGGATTGCGGTGTTTGCGGGGGCGGCCGGCCAGAACGCGGTCGAACAGCCAGTTGGGCAGCAAGCGCAGCGCCTTGGCGACCCATCCCATTTGCCAGGGGATGATGCGGTAGCTCACGCGCGCTTCGATGGCGCGCCAGGCGCGTTCGGCAAAAGCGTCGGCGGTCATGAGAAACGGCATGTAGTAACGGTTGTTGCGCGTCAGCGGGGTGTCGATATAGCCGGGGCAGATGGTCAGCACCGCCACGCCTGCGTGGCGCAACTCGCCGCGCAGCGATTCGCAGTAGCTGATGGCTGCGGCCTTGCTCGCGCAATACGCACCGTGCCCCGGCAGCCCCCGGATGCCAGCCACGCTGCCGATGCCCACCAGCGTACCCGCACCGCGCTGCACCATGCCGTCGATAAAGGGATGAAAGGTTGCGGCCATGCCGATGTTGTTGGTGGCAAAGAGGCGCGTCATCACGTCAAGATCGGCGCGCACGGCGCTGTCCACCCCGACGCTGATGCCGGCGTTGGCAATCACCACATCGGGCAGCCCCTGTTGCGCCAGGCACAGATGGCCGGCCGCCACAATGCTGTCGATGGAGGACACATCGGCGCTATAAACACGATAGCGGTCGGCGCTGATGGCGTGCTGCTGCGCCCAGGCTTCAATTTCGCCCGCGCGGCGGGCGACCAGCGCCAGCGCGTAGCCCTCCTGGTAATAGCGCCAAGCCAGTGCCTGCCCCAGTCCGCTGGAAGCACCGGTGATGAAAATCAGCTTGCCCATGCGTCGCCTCCGTTGCGTGGCTAATTGGTTGTGGGCATCAGGGTGCCTTTGACGCGCCCGGTCAGTTCGAGTCGCTGCTCGACGTTGTCAAACTCCATGGCGTCGCCGCTGAACCGGTCATTGCCACGGAACAACTCCACCGGCTTGTGCGACCGGATTTTTTCGCTAGTGGTAAAGGCGTGCAGAAACTCCCCGCGAAACTCCATGCGCGGCAGCACACGGGCGGCAGGGTCGGTGAACTGCTCGCGCACCACAACCGCGCCGCCGAGCAACTGGAATTCGGTGGAGTCTTCGTTGGTCAGGCCGCGCTTGGCCACCGCCGTGGTCAGGCGTCCGCGTTCGTCAAACGAGCGCACCTGGATCTGGTCCACTTCCAGCCAGTGGGTGTCGGGGTAGTGGCGCGCCTCGTCGCCACGTATTTCGGTGCGCATGCGCCCGGCGGCGTCAAAGGTGCGCAGCAAGAAGTCGCGCATGAAATAGTCGGGGTCGTGGCTCGGCGCGCTCGGCGCAACAGCGGCGCTGATCACCGGCGTGCTGCGCACCAGCCAGTAGGTTCCCAGCGCCAGCACCGCCATCACCGTCAGCGGCAGGTACAGCAGGAACCGGTCCCAGAGGTCGCGAACAAGGTTCATCACTGCGCGTGGTCTTGCAGCAAGCGCGCGTAGTGACCGCTGGCCACCAGCAACAGGTCGCAGAGTTCGCGCACCGCGCCCTCGCCACCGTGCACCTGGGTCACGTAGTGCGCAATGGAGCGCACTTCCAGGTGCGCGTTGCACGGGGCGCAGGCCAGGGCGCTGCGGCGCAGCAAGCCCAGGTCAGGCCAGTCGTCGCCCATGGCTGCGGCCTGGCTCCAGTTGCAGCCCAGCGCCGCCAAGCTGCTTTCGGCGGCGGCCACCTTGTCTTCGCAGGCATAGTGCGCGTGCTCCACGCCAAGCGCCTGCAGACGCACACGCAATGCCTTGGAGTCGCGGCCGGTGATCACCACCGGCGTGACGCCCGCGCGCTGCAGGAGCTTGAGGCCGTGGCCGTCGAGCGTGTTGAAGCGCTTGAGCGTCTCGCCCGTTTCGCCGTAGTACAGGCTGCCGTCGGTGAGCACGCCATCCACGTCGAGAAAAACCACTTGGATGCCCTGGGCGCGCAGCAGCAAGGCGGGGTCGAATTGGATCGTGGTTTGCATCAGATCACCTTGGCTCGCATCAGGTCGTTGCTGTTGAGCGCGCCGCACAAGTGGCCCGCTGCATCCACCACCAGCACGCTGGTGATGCGGCGGCGTTCCATCAGGTCGGCCGCATCCACGGCGAGCGCCTGCTCGCCGATGGTGCAGGGCGAGGGGTGCATCACCTCTTGCGCGGTGCGCGCGCGCAGGTCCAGCCCCTGCTCTACCAAGCGGCGCAGATCGCCATCGGTAAAGATGCCCAGAATGCGCCCGTCGGGCTCCACAATGGCAGTGGCACCCAGACCCTTGGCGCTCATCTCGCGCATCAGTTCGCTAAACGTTGCACCCGGCGACACGTGCGGAACGGCATCACCCGTGCGCATCACGTCGGCCACGTGGGTGAGCAGCTTGCGCCCGAGTGCGCCACCGGGATGCGAGCGCGCAAAATCTTCGGCGCGAAAACCGCGCGCGTCCAGCAGCGCCACGGCGAGCGCGTCGCCCAGCGCAAGCTGCGCGGTGGTGCTGGCGGTGGGTGCCAGGTTGAGCGGGCAGGCCTCTTTGGCCACGGCCGTATCCAGCCACAGGTCGGCGTGGCGCGCCATGGTGGATTGGGGATTGGAGGTCATTACCACGAGCGTCGTGCCCAGGCGTTTGAGCAAGGGCAGGATGGCTTCCATCTCGGGCGACTCGCCACTGTTGGACAGCGCCAGCACCAGGTCCGCCGCAGTAATCATGCCCAGGTCACCATGGCTGGCTTCGGCCGGATGGACAAACATGGCGGGCGTGCCGGTAGAGGCCAGGGTGGCTGCAATCTTGCGCCCCACGTGCCCGCTTTTGCCCATGCCCATCACAACCACGCGCCCCTTGAGTGCGAGCACCTGGGTCACGGTTTGGGCAAACGCGTAGCCCACGCGCACCTTGAGATCGAGCACCGCCGCCGCTTCGGTATCGAGCGCTGCGCGCGCCAGTTCGATGGCGCGTGTCTGGGCTGGCGTCAGGGGGGGGTGCGAGGCGTCGGTCATGCTGGCATTTTATAGACCGGCGCTTGTCTTGCTAGTATGGTGCCATGAGCGCACTCGAAATCACCCTTTTGTACCTGCTTGCCGCAGTGCTGGGCGTGGTGACGTTTCGCCTGTTTAAGCTGCCGCCGATGCTGGGCTATCTGACCGTGGGCGTGGTCATTGGCCCGAACGCGCTGGCCCTGTCCAAAGACGCGGCTAGCGTGCAGCACCTGGGCGAATACGGCGTGGTGTTTCTGATGTTTGTGATCGGGCTGGAATTCAACCTGCCCAAGTTGCGCGCCATGCGCCAGCACGTTTTTGGCCTGGGCTTGTTGCAAGTAGCAGCTACGGCGTTGATGGCCACGCTGGTGATCGTAGGGTTGACGGCGGTAGCGCCCAAACTGTTGACCATGTCGTGGCAAACGGCGCTGGCGATCTCGTGCGCGCTGACCATGAGCAGCACCGCCATTCTGGTCAAGCTGATGGTGGACCGGCTGGAGCTGGAGTCCGAGCACGGCAAGCGCGTGATGGGCGTGCTGCTGTTTCAGGACTTGGCGGTGGTGCCGCTGCTGGTGCTGATCCCGGCGCTGAGTTCGCCCGGTGAAGAGTTGGCCGAGGCGCTGACCTGGGCAGCACTGAAGGCGGCAGCGCTGATTACCGTGCTGCTGGTTGGCGGCCAGCACGTCATGCGCCACTGGCTCACGTTGGTGGCGCGGCGCAAGAGCGAAGAGCTGTTTGTGCTCAATCTGCTGTTCATCACGCTCGGCCTGGCCTGGTTGACCGACCGCTTCGGCCTGAGCCTGGCGCTGGGCGCCTTCATTGCCGGCATGCTGATTTCGGAAACCGAATACAAGCACCAGGTGGAGACCGACATCCGCCCGTTCCACGACGTGCTGCTGGGCCTGTTTTTCATCAGCATCGGCATGCTGCTCGACTGGCGCGAGGTGGCCGATCACTGGTCGCTGGTGCTGCTCCTCCTGGTGCTGCCCACGCTGGCCAAGGCGGCGCTGGTGGCGCTGTTTTCCAAGGCGCTGGGGGCCAGCCCGGGCGTGTCGCTGCGCACCGGTCTGTACCTGGCGCAGGCCGGCGAATTTGGCTTTGTGTTGCTGACCCTGGCGCAAGCCCATGCGCTGGTGCCCCCGGCGCTGCTCAACCCGATTCTGGCCAGCATGGTGCTGTCGATGCTGGCCACGCCGTTTATCGTGATGCACAGCGACCGCATCGTCATGAAACTGGTGAGCAGCGAATGGTTACTGCAGTCGCTGCAAATGACCACCATTGCGCGCAAGTCGATCAACGCCAACCGCCATGTGATCATTTGCGGCTACGGGCGCTGCGGGCAAAATCTGGCGCGCATGCTGGAGAAGCAGGGCATCCCGTACATGGCGCTGGACCTCGACCCGGATCGCGTACAGCACGCCGCCGCTGCGGGCGACTCGGTGGTTTTTGGCGACGCGGCGCGACTGCAGGCGCTCATGGCCAGCGGCTTGGCGCGCGCCAGTGCCGTGGTGATTACCTACCTGGACGTACCCGGTGCGCTCAAGGTGCTCAACCACACCCGCACTCACGCGCCGCAGGTGCCGGTGATCGTGCGCACCCAGGACGACCACGCACTGGACGCCTTGCTTGAAGCCGGTGCCACCGAAGTCGTGCCCGAGGCGATTGAAGGCTCGCTGATGCTCGCCGGTCACGCGCTCGCCTTGGTGGGCGTGCCCATGCGCCGCGTGATCCGCATCGTGCAGGACCAGCGGGACGCCCGCTACAACCTGCTGCGCGGCTATTTCCACGGCATGGACGACGACACCGTGGACGAACTCGACGACGAGCGTCTGGCCACCGTGACACTGCCCGCCGCTGCCCGAGCGGCTGGGCGTGCGCTGGGCGACTTTGCGCTGGCGCAAATTGGCGTGCGCGTAGTCAGCGTGCGGCGCAACAGCGGTAAAACTGCCGGTATGCTTGACGCTACCGTTCTGCAAAGCGGTGATACCCTGGTGTTGTGCGGCCATGCCGACAGCCTGGCCCTGGCAGAACAGAAATTGCTCAAAGGCTAAACGAGGAAAACCATGCAAGAGTACAGCGTCAACCAATACCTGCGTGAACACATCCGCACCGTGCCCGACTGGCCCACCCCGGGCGTGCAGTTCCGCGACATCACGCCGCTGCTGCAAGAACCCAAGGTGTTTCGCGTGCTGATCGACGCCTTTGTGCACCGCTACATGGACCCCACCATGCGCCCCGACGTGGTGGCCGGGCTTGACGCGCGCGGCTTCATCCTGGGCGCGGTGGTGGCCTACGAGCTCAACGTCGGCTTTGTTCCGATCCGCAAAAAAGGCAAGCTGCCGTTCACCACCGTGGAAGAGACCTACGAGTTGGAATACGGCAGTGCCACGGTGGAGTTGCACACCGATGCCGTCAGGCCCGGCGACCGGGTGCTGCTGATCGACGACCTGATCGCCACCGGCGGCACCATGATGGCGGGCAAGAAACTGCTCGAGCGCCTGGGCGCCGTAGTGATGGAAGGCGCTGCCATTGTCGATCTGCCCGAACTCGGCGGCTCCAAGAAACTGCGCGAAAGCGGCCTGCAGCTATTCACCCTGGTGCACTACGAAGGGCACTGATCCTGGCCCCGCCAGCGTTTGGCTGTCTGTAGCCCGCCTCGTCATTGCGAGTACCCGGTTTCGGGTGGCCGAAACAGCAAATGGACTATGAACTTCAGTTTCGTCACTGCGAGGAGCGAAGCGACGCGGCAGTCCATGTCCGTTGGTATTCCTGCATGGATCGCCACGGCCTTCGGCCTCGCGATGACAAAAGTGGCGGCGCGGTTCACGGAGAGCGAAGCGCGGCAATCCATGACTTCAGACTGCATGGACTGCCGCGTCGCTTCGCTCCTCGCAGTGACGGGGGAAAGTGGCTGGCGAGGAATTTGTGGGAGCCAGCCTGCTGGCGATGGGTTTGCTGCGAATCGCTTGCAGGCAAGCTCCAACAAAATGTGCAATCTCAATGGCTTATTTGCCGATACAAAACTGGGAAAAAATCACGCCCAGCAAATCGTCGGAGCTGAATTCGCCGGTGATCTCGGCCAGGCTGTTTTGGGCCAGGCGCAATTCTTCGGCTAGCAAATCGAGCGCCTGGGCCTGCGCTGCCAGATGGAGCGCGGCTTCCTGCATGTGGGCGCGCACCCGGCGCAGCGCCTGAACGTGGCGCTCGCGCGCCATGAACGTGCCCGCACCCGGGGCTTGCCAACCGGCCGTTTGCAGCAGGCGCTGGCGCAGGTCTTGCAGCCCCGCACCGGTCTTGGCCGATAGCGTTACGCCCGCGTGCGCGCCGTGGTGTGGCACTGCATCCGCCTTGTTCCAGACGTCAATCAGCGCCACATTCTTGGAGAGTTTCTCGGCAATGGCGCTTGCCAGCACGGCGTCGGCTGCGATGTACTCAGGCGCGTCGCTGCGCGTGAGGTCGTGCAAGAACAGCACCGCGTCGGCACCCTCCATGGCCTCCCAGGTGCGCGCGATGCCCATTTGTTCGACCATGTCGTCGCTGGGGCGCAGGCCCGCGGTATCGACCACGTGGATCGGCACACCTTCGATCTGGATGGTCTGCTGCACGCGGTCGCGGGTGGTGCCTGCAATCGGCGTCACGATTGCCAGTTCGGCCCCGGCCAGCGCATTGAGCAGCGAGGACTTGCCCGCATTGGGCTGCCCCGCAATCACCACGGTAATGCCCTGGCGCAGCAAGGCACCTTGCGAGGCCCGTTGCAGCACGCTCTCAATCCGGGCGAGCAACGCGTCGAGCTGGCCCTGGGCGTCGGCCTTGCGCAAAAAGTCGATGTCTTCTTCGGGAAAGTCGAGCGTGGCCTCCACCAGCATGCGCAAGTGAATGAGTGCGTCGCGCAGGGCATGAATTTCGCCCGAAAAAACTCCGGCCAGCGACTGGCTGGCGCTGCGCGCTGCCGCTTCGGTGCTGGCATCAATCAGGTCGGCAATGGCCTCGGCCTGGGCCAGGTCGATCTTGTCGTTCAGGAACGCGCGCTCACTGAACTCGCCCGCTTCGGCCAGGCGCAAGCCCACCAGGCAGGGCTGGCCGGTGGCGGGGTCAGTTTGGGTGGCGGCTTCGAGGCAGCGCGCCAGCAGCAGTTGCAACACCACGGGGCCGCCGTGCGCCTGCAACTCCAGCACGTCTTCGCCGGTAAAGGAGTGCGGTGCCGCAAAGTACAACGCCAACCCGGTGTCGATGGGCGCGCCCGACGCGTCGCAAAACGGCAGGTACGTGGCCTCGCGCGCACGCAAGGTGCGCCCCAGCAGTTGCTGCACAAAGGGCACAAGCCGCTTGGCGCTTACGCGCACAATGCCCACCGCCCCACGCCCTGCTGCAGTAGCAATGGCAACAATCGGATCGTGGTGACGCGCAAGCATGGCGAGCGAGGGGAAGTCCTACCCAGGGACACCAAGGAACCGGCTTGGCCGGACCTTCGGTGTCGCCCCCCTCCCAGGGGGGAGGCGCGATGCGCCTCGGGGGGTCATTTGAATTTGGGCAAATTGAATTGCGGCGGCACGCCCATGCGGGTATTGATGACCCACTGCTGCACGATCGACAGAATATTGTTGGTAATCCAGTACAACACCAGGCCCGAGGGGAAGAAGAAGAACATGACGCTGAAGATCAGCGGCATGAACCACATCATCTTGGCCTGCACCGGGTCGGGCGGCGCTGGGTTGAGCGCGGTCTGCAGCAGCGTGGTGAGGGTCATCACGATCGGCAGGATGTAGAACGGGTCAGGCGAAGACAAGTCCTTGATCCACATGATCCAGGGCACGTTGCGCATTTCCACGCTGGATAGCAGCACCCAGTACAGGGCAATGAACACCGGAATCTGAACCATGATGGGGAAGCAGCCACCCATCGGGTTGACCTTTTCTTCGCGGTAGATGCGCATCATCTC
The DNA here is from genome assembly GCA_903863395.1 of uncultured beta proteobacterium. Classification (GTDB taxonomy): domain Bacteria; phylum Pseudomonadota; class Gammaproteobacteria; order Burkholderiales; family Burkholderiaceae_C; genus Allorhodoferax. The sequence continues at coordinate 63 of CAIPBW010000128.1, read as the reverse complement.
CTGTTGCATCTGCTGCGGATTGTCCTTGAGGCGCTCACGCATCTCGGTAATCTTGGGGTTGAT
>CAIPBW010000127.1 GCA_903863395.1 uncultured beta proteobacterium | reverse complement strand
GGGGCATTGCGTGGTGCCTGGCAGGGTTTGCGGTGTCGTGGCTGGCGCTGGCCCTGCTGTTGCGCGGCGTTACTGATTCCGACGTACCCTGGGCCGATGGATTGGTGACGGCAGGCAGCTTGATCGGAACGCTGCTGCTGGGGCGCAAGTATGTGGAGAACTGGCCGGTGTGGCTGCTGGTCAATGCCGCCAGCGTGGCGCTGTTTGCCTACAAGGGGCTGCAACTGACCACGCTGCTGTATGCCATCTTCTTTGTGCTGGCGATCTGGGGCTGGCGCGGCTGGAAAAAACGCATGGCCGAGCAGACCGGGGAACTGCAGCCGTGACCCACGCGGTGCAGCGCATCTGCATCCTGGGCGCCGAGAGCACCGGCAAGACCACGCTGGCGCAGGCGCTCTCCAGCCATTTTGCTTGCCCCTGGGTGCCCGAGTACCTGCGCGAGTTTTGCCAGAACCAAGGCCGCACGCCGCAGCGCGACGAGCAGGCGCAGATCATGCAGATGCAAGCCGACGGCGAAGACAGCGCCGCCGCGCAGGCCGGGCAAACGCAGCGCGACTTTGTGTTCTGCGACACGGCCCCCTTGATGACCGCCATTTACAGCGAGTTCATCTTTGCCGACACGTCGCTGCTGCCTGCCGCGCGCGCGCTGCACACGCACTACGCCCTGACGCTGCTGCTCGCGCCCGACATCGACTGGGTTGCCGATGGTCTGCAGCGCGATGGGGCCCACGTTCGCGCGCCGGTGCACCAGCGCATCCACGACGAACTCACCGCGCAGGCGTTGCCCTTTGCGCTGATTGAGGGTGCCGGCGACCTGCGCCTTGCCGCTGCTCTGCAAGCCGTCGCGCAGCTTGTGCGCTGCTAAACTGACCTGATCCTTTTGCAGAGTCCTTATGCCCACCAACCTGCCCGCACCCAAAGCCTCGCCCTCCAAAACCGCCAAGGACAGCGAGCGCCCTTTGGTGGAAGACATCCGGCTGCTGGGGCGCATCCTGGGCGATGTGATTCGCGAGCAGGAGGGTGAGGCGGCCTACGCGCTGATCGAGCAAATCCGCAAGCTCTCGGTCGCGTTTCGGCGCGACGCCGACCACGACGCCGACAAGGCGCTCAAGCGCCTGCTCAAGGGCTTGAGCGGCGACCAGACCGTGAGCGTGATCCGGGCTTTTACCTATTTCAGCCACCTCGTCAATCTGGCCGAAGACCGCCACCACATCCGCCGACGCGCCCAGCACGAGCGCGCGGGCGAAACGCAGCAAGGCAGCATCGAAGTGGCGCTGGCACGCCTGCGCCGCGCGGGCATTACGCCCAAGGCCATTGCCCAGACTCTGGCCCAGAGCTTTGTCTCGCCCGTGCTCACCGCCCACCCCACCGAAGTGCAGCGCAAGAGCATTCTGGACGCCGAGCGCGACCTGGCCCAACTGCTGGCAGCGCGCGACGACATCCGTACCCGGGCGGGCTTGGTGAAGGCCAGCAAGGACGCACTCACCCCCCGCGAGCTGGCTGCCAACGAGTCGCACATGCGTGCGCGCGTGCTGCAGCTCTGGCACACCCGGCTGCTGCGCTTTACCAAGCTCACGGTGGCTGACGAGGTGGAAAACGCGCTGAGCTATTACGAGTCCACCTTCCTGCGCGAAATCCCCAAGATCTATGCCGACCTGGAGCGCGAGTTGGGCGACCACCCGGTGCACAGCTTTTTGCGCATGGGCCAGTGGATTGGTGGCGACCGCGATGGCAACCCCAACGTCAACGCGCAAACGCTCACGCATGCCATGCGCCGCCAAGCCGATGTGGTGCTGCGCCACTACCTCACCGAAGTGCATTACCTGGGCGGTGAGTTGTCGCTCTCGGCGCTGCTGGTGCAATGCCTGCCCGCCATGCAGGCGCTGGCCGAGCGCTCGCCCGACACCAATGCGCACCGCTTGGATGAGCCCTACCGGCGCGCCCTGACCGGCATGTACGCACGGCTGGCCGCCACGCTCAAGGAGTTGACCGGGGGCGAGGCAGCACGCCACGCCGTCGCGCCGCAAAACCCCTACCTGGACCCCGCAGAGTTTCTGGCCGACCTGCGCACCATCGAAGCCTCGCTGCTGGCGCACCACGGTGCCGCGCTGGTGGCGCAGCGCCTGCACCCGCTGATGCGCGCGGTGGAGGTGTTTGGCTTTCACTTGGCCAGCGTCGATTTGCGCCAAAGCTCGGACCAGCACGAAGCCGTGGTGGCCGAGTTGCTGGCGGTGGCGCGCATCGAGCCCGCCTACGCAGTGCTTGATGAGATGGCCAAGCGCGCGCTGCTGCTGCGCCTGCTCAACGACGCGCGCCCGTTACGCGTGATGGGAGCCACCTACTCGGCCCACGCGCAAAGCGAAATCGCGGTTTTTGAAACCGCCAAGCGCATGCGCGCGCTGTTTGGTGCGCAGGCCATTCGCCACTACATCATCAGCCACACCGAAACCGTGAGCGACTTGCTCGAAGTGATGCTGCTGCAAAAGGAAACCGGTTTGCTGCACGGCATGCTGGATGACCAGGCCAGTTGCGACCTGATCGTGGTGCCGCTGTTTGAAACGATTGAAGACCTGCGCAACGCCGCGCCCATCATGCGCGAGTTCTATGCCCTGCCCGACGTCCCCGCCATGATCAAGCGTGGCCGCGCCGACCAGTACCACCAGCAGGACATCATGCTGGGGTATTCGGACAGCAACAAGGACGGCGGCATCTTCACCAGCAACTGGGAGCTGTACCGCGCAGAGATCGCCCTGGTGGAGCTGTTTGACCAATTGGCGCACGACAACGGACACGCCATCCAGTTGCGCATGTTCCATGGCCGCGGCGGCACCGTGGGCCGGGGCGGTGGCCCAAGCTACCAGGCCATCCTGGCGCAGCCGCCGGGCACCGTGCGCGGGCAAATCCGCCTGACCGAGCAGGGCGAAGTGATTGGCTCCAAATACGCCAACCCGGAGATTGGCCGGCGCAACCTCGAAACCCTGGTGGCGGCCACGTTGGAGGCCACGCTGCTGCAACCCACCAAGTCGGCCACGCAACCGTTTCTGGACACCGCTGCCGAACTGTCGCAGCACAGCATGGCGGCGTACCGCAAGCTGGTGTACCAGACGCCGGGCTTTACCGAATACTTTTTTGGCTCCACCCCGATCCGCGAGATTGCCGAACTTAACATCGGCTCGCGCCCGGCCTCGCGCAAGGCATCGCAAAAGATTGAAGACCTGCGCGCCATTCCGTGGGGCTTCAGTTGGGGCCAGTGCCGCCTCGCTCTGCCGGGCTGGTACGGCTTTGGCGCTGCGGTGGAAGCCTTGCTCAACCAGGGCGACGCCAAAGCCGCCAAGGGCAAGCTGGCCTTGCTGCAACAGATGTACAAGCAGTGGCCGTTCTTTACCACGCTGCTTTCCAACATTGACATGGTGATGGCCAAAAGCGACCTGGCGTTGGCCTCGCGCTACGCCGAACTGGTGGGCAACGCGCGCCTGCGCAAAGACATCTTCACCACCATCGAAGCCGAATGGCTGCGCACCGCCGACGCGCTGGCAAAAATCACCGGCGACAAGCAGCGCCTGGCCAACAACGCCGCGCTACAACGCTCCATGCGCCACCGCT
>CAIPBW010000126.1 GCA_903863395.1 uncultured beta proteobacterium | reverse complement strand
TGTGAGTTACGACGAATACCACAACCTGATCGAAAAGATGGCGATCAAGGTGTTCCAGTCGGGGTGGGAGTTTGACACCATCCTGTGCCTGGCGCGCGGCGGCATGCGCCCGGGCGACATTCTTTCGCGCATCTTCGACAAACCGCTGGCCATCATGTCCACCAGCTCGTACCGGTCTGAGGCCGGCACAGTGCAAGGCAACCTTGACATTGCCCACTACATCACCACCCCCAAGGGCGAGATCGCCGGGCGTGTGCTGTTGGTGGATGACCTGGCCGATTCGGGCCACACCCTCAACGCCGTCATCAAGCAGCTCAAGAACAACTACAAGCCCATTACCGAACTGCGCAGCGCCGTGATCTGGACCAAGGCCTTGTCCACCTTTGTGCCTGACTATTCGGTCGAATTCCTGGCGACCAACCCCTGGATTCACCAGCCGTTTGAGAGCTACGACGCGATGCGCCCCGAGCAACTGATCCAGAAGTGGAGCGTTTGATCGGTACGCACATCGTCCATGACCCAGAAAATCACTGACCTCATCCAGCACGGCTACGTGCCACCCGAGGGCTTTGCCGCACCACAGCCCGGGGTGTTCAAGGCCTCGACCGTGTTCTTTCCCAACGTGGCGGCAATGCGCAGCCGCGAATGGAAAGACAAGTCGGCCTATACCTACGGCCTGCACGGCACGCCCACCACCTACATGCTCGAAGAGCGCATCTGCACGCTCGAAGGCGGCCAGCAGTGCGTGCTGGTGCCCAGTGGGTTGGCGGCCCTGACCACCGTGGCCATGGCCCTGCTCAAGACCGGCGACGAGGTGCTGTTGCCGGACAACGCCTACGGCCCGAACAAGGACTTTTCCCGCGCCGAGCTCAAAGCCTGGGGCATCACCTGCCGGGTCTATGACCCGATGGATGCGCAGGACCTGCAAGCCAAGATCACGCCCGCCACCAAGTTGGTGTGGGTTGAGGCAGCGGGGTCGGTTACGCTGGAGTTTCCCGATCTGGTGGCGCTGGTGCGCATCTGCAAAGCCCATGGTGTGTGTGTGGCGCTGGACAACACCTGGGGTGCCGGTCTGGCGTTTGCCCCGTTTGATTTGCTGCCGGGGCAGGAGCCGGGGCTGGGGGTCGATATTTCGGCCCACGCCCTGACCAAATACCCCAGCGGCGGCGGCGACGTGCTGATGGGTGCCATCACCACGCGCGACGCTGCGCTGCACCTGCGCATCAAGCTCACCCATATGCGCCTGGGCCTGGGCGTGGGTGCCAATGATGCCGAGGCGGTGCTGCGCGCACTGCCCAGCATTGCGTTGCGCTACTGCGCCCACGACGCGGCCACGCGCGCGCTGGCCCAGTGGAGTCAGACGCAAGCGCAGTTTGTGCAGGTGCTGCATCCGGCGCTGCCAGGCTCGCCCGGCCACGCCCACTGGAAGGCGCTGTGTCGGCCCGATGAAGGTGGCGCTGCGGGTCTGTTCAGCGTGGTGCTCGATGCGCGCTTTTCGCGCGATCAGGTCGATACCTTTTGCGATGCGCTCAAGCTGTTCCGGCTGGGCTATAGCTGGGGCGGCCCCGTCAGTCTGGTGGTTCCCTACGATCTGTCGTCCATGCGCGCTTCCTGGCCCGGCCATCTGGTGCGCGGCAGTGTGGTGCGGTTTGCGATTGGTCTGGAAGCGGTTGAGGACTTACGCGCTGACATCGCGCAGGCTTTGGCTGTGCTGAGGTAAGGCTTGTGGGAGCCAGCCTGCTGGCGATGGGGTATAGCGCTTCAGGCGTTTTGCTTTCGGCGCTTGCGTGGTGTTACAGTGTCACCAAACACTGAAAGCAGACCGTGGCCACACCCAATTACGGATATGAGAAACGCCAGAAAGAACTGGCGAAGAAGCGCAAGAAAGAAGACAAGCTCAAAGAAAAGAATGAGCGCAAGCTGCATGGCCCTGGCCACCCAGGTGACTCTGCAGAGCAGGGCGATGCGGGCGCGGGTGATACCACCTCTGCTGCCGACAAACCCCAAGAGTCCGTTTGAGGTTTCCACAACGCGTGACCACCACAAGCGTCATTGCGAGCGAAGCGCGGCAATCCAGGTTTTTGTGATTCTCGGCCATGGACTGCCCCGTCGCTTCGCTCCGCGCAGTGACGCGACACCTCAGGGCTTGGCGTTTGCAAAAACAGGTGACTTGAACTTTGGTGTGATCAACCAGCCGCGCTCTCTACGCCAGTTGACCCAGCCGCCTCGCTGAATTCCCCCGCCGCCAGGCGCTGTGCGAGCGCGCGCATGGTCTGTGGAGAACGATCCCGCGCCACAATGGTTGGGGCGGTGGCAAAGTGCAGGAAGTTGCGCTCGATCGAGCGCAGGTAGCCAGGGTCGTAGTGGCGTTTGAGCAGGTCGGCCACCACCAGCGCCACGTCGCCCTTTTGCACCTGGTCTTTCCAGGTTTGCACCACGGCCTTGCCCAGAAAATCGGCCAGTACATCCAGGCGTTCGAAAAACAGCGCCGTGTCGCGCACAAAAAAGTCGTAGTCCTCCAGCAGCAACGCTACGCGCTCGTCCTGCGGCAGGGTCAGGTTCAGGCAGGGGCTTTGGCGCATGCGCTCGACCAAGGCGGGCGCCACAAACAGGTTGCCGACCTTTTTGCTTTCGCTTTCCACGTACACCGGTCGTGCCGGGTCAAACTTGCGCAGCGTGTCCCACACCAGGGTGTCAAAGCGCTTCTGGCTGGGCTGATCCAGGCCGGGCAGGGCGCCCAGCACGGAGCTGCGGTGGCACGCCAGCGCTTCCAGGTCGAGCACCTGTTCGCCCAGGTCCGAGAGCGCGTGCAGCAGCCGGGTCTTGCCAGAGCCAGTGGTTG